>JBJESY010000360.1:6369-7786 GCA_051883035.1 Anaerovoracaceae bacterium
TTAAAGAGAATGGGGCAGGATGTCTTCATATCATCGAAGAAGACTTTGTTCAGATATACCACATTGCTGCCGGGCGAGAGATCGCGCCTTCCGGCAGTGGTTTGATTGTTTCTCATAAATAAGAACCTCATTTCTTATATTCTTATCTTATTCTATGCATTCCAGATTTTAGTGGTGAAAAATTATCAAAAAAGCACTAAAAAATCTTGAAAAGTGGGCAAAAGTGGTGTATAGTGGAGATAGTATATTGTTGTATTTTAGGTTGGGGGACTGTCTCTATGTTTATGGGAACCACATACAATTCCATAGATGATAAGAACCGTTTTATCGTTCCTTCCCGTCTGCGGGCGGAACTGGGAAACCGGTGCGTCATGACCAAGGGACTGGACACCTGCCTGAACATTTATACCATGTCGAGCTGGGAAAAACAGATGGAGAAGATTTCCCGCATGCCGGAATCAGATCCGAAGGTCCGGGCGTTTATTCGTCATTTCTGCGGCAACGCGGTGGAATGTGAACTGGATAAACAGGGCCGTATCGTCATTCCGCAGGAGCTGAAGACCTATGCGGAAATCGACCGAGATCTGGTGACCATGGGCGCCATGTCCAAGATTGAGGTCTGGAGCCGTACACTGTGGGATTCCCCGGAGAACGACAGCAAGATGGATAAAGAAGAGTTCGCCAGCGCACTGAAGGAATACAATTTCTAGGAGGACAGAGAAATGGAATTCAGACATACCTCGGTCCTCTTCGACGAGTGCATGGAAGGACTGAACATAAGAGAAGACGGAATCTATGTGGATGGCACCATGGGCGGCGGCGGTCACAGCAGCGGCATCTGCAGTCGTCTGGGACAGAACGGCCTGTTCATCGGCATCGACCGGGATGAAGACGCCCACCGGGCAGCCCGCAGCCGACTGGAAGGCTATCCGTGCCGGAAGGAATTCGTCCAGAGCAACTATTCCGATATCAAGCAGGTGCTGGAGGAGCTGGGAATCGACCGGATCGACGGTGCGCTGCTGGATCTGGGGGTATCCTCCTTTCAGCTGGATAACCCGGAGAGAGGATTTTCGTACATGCAGGATGCACCGCTGGATATGCGGATGAACCAGCAGGACGATTTTACCGCATATGATGTGGTGAACGGGTACAGCGAAAAAGAACTGCGGGAGATTATTTCCGGATACGGCGAGGAACGCTGGGCGTCCAGAATCGCCCAGTTCATCGTGAAGCGCAGAAAGGAAAAGCCGCTGGAAACCACCTTTGAACTGGTGGATGCCATCAAGGCAGCCATCCCGGCAGCCGCCAGACGTGACGGCCCCCATCCGGCCAAGCGAACCTTTCAGGCCATCCGCATTGCGGTCAACGACGAGCTGGGACAGCTGGAACGTGCCATCGAAGCCTTTTGCGACGTACT
>JBJESY010000361.1:0-7780 GCA_051883035.1 Anaerovoracaceae bacterium
CCCTCCCCGTTCCGGTCGAATTTTTCAATGAGCGCCATGCTGATCACGATGAAGATCATCATGACCAGGGACAGGCCGGAGCCCAGATTCCAGTTGGAGCTGGCGGTGAATTCCTGCTCGATGATATTACCGATCAGGTTCACCTTGCCGCCGCCCAGCATGTTGGAAATGGCGAAGGTGGTCAGCGATGGTACGAAGACCATGGTCACGCCGCTGACAATGCCGGGAACAGACAGAGGAATCAGCACCTTTCGCAGCACCACGGATTTGCTGGCACCCAGATCATAAGCCGCTTCGATGAGGTTGTTGTCGATCTTCACCAGGGCGTTATAGATCGGCAGCACCATGAACGGCAGATAGTCATAGACCATGCCCAGCACCACGGCTGCCGGTGTATTGATGATCTCCAGGGACGGAAGTCCTGCAGCGCCCAGAAGGGTGTTGATGACGCCTCCCTTTTCCAGCAGAACCTGCCACGCCATGGTCCGCAGCAGGAAGTTCATCCACATGGGCAGAATGAACAGAAATACCATGAAGCCTTTCTTGCCCAGTCTGCTGTCCTTCAGGATCAAACCCAGCGGGAAAGCCAGCACCAGGCAGATGACCGTACTGATCAGGGACAGGGCCAGAGAAAGCCCCAGTGCCTTGGCGTGATCGCCGCCAAACATGGCTGCCACGTTTTCCAGTGTAAATGCGCCGCTGCGGTCTGTCAGACCGTACCAGGCAATGACGCCCATCGGTACCAGCGTGCCGCAGAGGATGAATGCCACAAACGGGGCGGAAAACAGTTTCTTAGTCATCGAGCGAAATCGCCTCCTCATCCTCAGACTGTGGTTTATTCATAATCTGAATATTTTCCGGTGTCACACCGATGGATACCTTCGTTCCCACCGGGTAGCTGGTGGTATTCTGTGCCAGCCACTCAAAACCGCCGGCTTCGATGCACATCTCATAGTGCACGCCGATGAAAACATTGGAAGTCACCACGCCGTCCATGATGCCTTCTCCTGGTTTTCCGATCAGGATATCCTCCGGACGGATCACCACGTCCACCGGTGTTTTCTTGCCGAAGCCCTCGTCGATGCACGGGAATACATGGCCGCAGATTTCCACGACACGGTCTTCCAGCATAATCCCGTCGATGATGTTGCTGTCGCCGATGAAGTCTGCCACAAAGGCGTTTTCCGGTTCGTTATAGATCTGCTCCGGTGTACCCATCTGCTGTATGTAGCCCTGATTCATGACCACCACCTTATCCGACATGGTCAGCGCCTCCTCCTGGTCGTGGGTTACATAAAGGAAGGTAATCCCCAGTTCACGCTTCAGGCGAATCAGTTCATACTGCATTTCCTGACGCATTTTCAGATCCAGCGCCCCCAGCGGTTCGTCCAGAAGAAGCACCCGGGGCTCATTGACGATGGCCCTGGCGATGGCGATCCGCTGCTGCTGGCCGCCGGAAAGGGAATCCACCGAACGCTTTTCATAGCCGGACAGATTCACCAGCTTCAGGGCATATTTGATCTTATCATTGATATAGTCCTGGCTTTTTCCGCTGATCCGCAGACCGAATGCGATGTTTTCTGCGATATTCATATTGGGGAACAGGGCATATTTCTGAAATACCGTATTGACATGCCTCTTGTTGGGTGCCAGATCGGTAATGTCTTTCCCTTCGAAGATGACCTTGCCCGTATCCGGCCTGGTGAAGCCGCCTACGATACGCAGGGTCGTGGTCTTGCCGCAGCCGGAAGGACCCAGCAGCGTAATGAACTCATTCTCCTTAATGGATAACGTAAACTCATCCAGAACCGTTTCTCCGTCATAAGATTTGGATAAATCAACTAATTCAATCAGTGCCATGGCTGCTGTTAGAAACTCGGCGGGGTGGAGACCCACAGAATTTCCGCTCCTTTCTTTGAAGTAATATAATGTGTCTTATCCGGTGTATAGTAGAAGGATTCTCCTGCCTTCGCCCGGTAAAGTTCTCTTCCGATATGTATGGTAATCTGCCCTTTCAGCACATAGCCGAACTCCTCCCCTTCATGGGGTGTGTCAGGGTAAGTGCTGCCGCCGGCCGAAAGGGTGAGGCGTATGGGCTCCATCTGATTTTTCTGTGCGTTGGGGATGATCCACTCGGTCTTGTTTTTCAGTTCCTCGTCGATCTTCTCAAAATAGTCTTCGTCGCCGAATACCACCTGTGCCGGGGTTTCCTCCGCAGCGAAAAAATGCTGCAGGTCGGTGCCCAGACACTGCAGGATGTCCTCCAGAGTGGAAATGGACGGAGATGTCACATCATTTTCCAGTTGAGAGATGAACCCCTTGGAAAGTTCGCTCCGGTCAGCCAGTTCCTCCTGGGTCAGCCCGTTTAAGATTCGAAGTTCTCTGATTTTGCTTCCGATTTCCATAGTTTCGCCTTCGTTTCCTGATCATTTCGCCCGTCTGCCGGGCGTTTCATAATAATAAACTTTTAGTTTAGCAATACTAAACCACATTGCAAATGATATTATATAGAAAACCTGTGAAATGTCAAGGGGTTTCAGCAATTTTCCTGAAATCTCCACATGAAAAAACGGGAATACCGCTTCGTTTCCCAAGGGTTTCCCGTTCCTTTCCGATGTATTTTCAGTATTCTCAGCCGTTCAACTTGGCAGCAGCCTGCGCACCGGTCATGCCAATCTCCACGCCCAGCGCTGCAGCAGCCGGCGTTACGCCCTTCACCGGGTTTGCCAGAATCTCTTCAAAGGATGCACCGCCCACGATTGCCGCAGCATCATCAAATTTCTCTGCTGCCGGCTGATTCAGATAGCCGCACATGATGTATCCTTTCTTGCAGAGCAGAACCAGCATATTCGGATGTCCTTCTCCGCCCGGCGCCTGCACCAGAATGCCCTGCACCGCTTTGCCTTCTACTTCTAATAAATCCAATTTTACCATTTTCGTTTCCTCCTTCGAAATGCTTTTACTAGAAATGCTTCATACTATGTGAATGGATCACGGCCTGGCCGCTTCCATAATATACAGAAATGCCGCATCAAATCTCTCCTGATGGACTTCCGCATCGAAATCGCCGCTGATGGCGCTGCGTATCATGGCCTCGTGGATATAATGCTGATGAAGGGCAATCATCAGTTCCATGGTCTTTTCTGCCTTTTCCGGTGCCACGAAGCCTTCCGCCACCAGATCCTTCATCATCAGGCTGTCCCGCTCATACATGGTCCCCAGCCGGAGCATCTGCTTCATCTGCCCGCTGAGACCATCCAGTTCCTGCGGAAACAGCTGCTCATAATAGACCTGCAGCACCTCGCCCAGAAGCCCGCTGTGCCTGCCGAAAAACATGCCGTGGAAAATCTCCGGTTCCCGGAACGCACAGGTATTGAAGCTCCGGTAGATCATCCAGTACCGCTGAAAGGCATTCATGTCCTCCGTCAGGTTCTTTTCCAGAAGTGCCACATACTCCCGCAGATACCGTACCGATGCGAACAGAGTCAGATGCTCCAGATCCTGAAAATAGTTATACAGCGTCGCACTGTTGTACCCGGCCTCAGATGCCACCTTCCGGATGGAAAGCCCTCCGGGTCCCTCCTTTCGCAGCAGCCCCTCCGCCGCCTCAATGAAAAGCATCATAACACGCTTCTTTTTTACGCTTAATTCCTCCATGAATCTTCCTTCCGCAAAAAACAAGTTGACAGACAGACTGGCTCCGTCTATAATCTAATCGTGATTATTTTCTAATCGTGATTATTTTTTTATGAACAAAATATATGCGGCCGGCCTTTTGCCGCGCCTTGGTTTTTCTGTTTTCGAGGTGGCAACATGAAAAAAAAGATTACCCTTTCCGGCTCCATGCTGGTATTTTTCGGCGCACTCTTCTGGAGTCTCAACGCGCCTTTGGTCAAGTTTCTTCAGGTGGACGCCCTGCTGACCTGCGGCCTGCGTTCTCTCATTGCCGGCGTATTTCTGCTTCCGTTTCTCCGGCCGTCGAAACTTCGCTGGTCACCGTGGCTTGCCGTTTATCTGGTTTCCTACGCCTGCCTCTGTCTGGGCGTCGTCCTGGCATTGCGGCAGACTTCCGCTGCCATCGCCATCGGCATGCAGTACGCCAGCATCGTATGGCTCTTCCTGGCTTCTGCCATCGCAAACCGGAAGCTGGAACGAAAACGCATCCTTCCGGTGGTTCTGATCACCGTCGGTGTCATCATCTTCATGCTCTCCGGCATCTCCGGAAGCTCCATGACAGGAAACCTGATCGCCCTGACCGAGAGCATCTCTTTCGCATTCATGACTGTGGGTGCCAAGAAATCTGCAGGGGATAATCCACTGGGACTGACGGCCCTGGCCAACCTCTTTACGGGGCTGTTTATCTTTTTCTTCCTGCCGCCGCAGTTTGCAGACCTGGGCACACTGACCGGCATGGAATGGACCATCATCCTGATTCTCGGCATCGTGCAGATCGGTCTCGGATACGCCCTGTACAACATAGGCGTCCGCCGGGTTTCCCCGCAGAAGGCGTCTGTTATCGCCCTCTGGGAAATGATTCTGGGTCCAGTCTGGGTTGCCGTCTTTCTCCATGAATATCCGGGACTTCTGGTCCTTACCGGATTTGTAATCATCATTGCCGGTATTCTCGCCGACGCCAGAGCCGATGGAGCAGTCAGCTGACTGTTCCTTTTTTCTTTTCGTTTTATTTCATGAATGTGCCAAGAATATTTCTGGCAAGGGAGGCACCTACGTTACCGCCCAGTTTCTTTCCGAAGCTGCCGCCGACAGACTTGCCAATGGCATTGCCCAGTTCCCGGCCGATGGTGCCTGCAGCGGAGGATGCCACCTGCTTCCGGCGGTTCTTCGCTTCTCGTTCCAGCCGTTCCTCTTCCTTCAGCCGTTTCTTTTCTTCCGCCAGCCGCGCCTTTTCTTCCGCTTTGGCTGCTGCAGCCTGCTCTTTGGCAGCGGCCTGGGCTTCTACATCCTGCTGTTTCCGGATTGCCTCTTCCTTTTCCATCCTCTGGAAGAATTCGTAGGCAGAATCCCGGTCCACTGCTTCCTGATACTTCAGGTACAGGTTATTCCTTACGATTTCTTTCTGTTTTTCCTCATCGGTAATCGGCCCCATCATGGACTGCGGCGGCAGGATCTTGCACTGCTTCACGATGCCCGGAATGCCCTTTTCATCCAGTACGGAAATCAGAGCTTCCCCGGTTCCCAGGCTGGTCAGCACTTCGTAGGTATCAAAGTCCGGATTGGCCCGGAAGGATGCAGCAGCTGCCTTGACCGCCTTTTCCTCCGCCGGCGTGTAGGCACGAAGGGCATGCTGGATTTTGTTCCCCAGCTGACCCAGCACCTCGTCCGGAATATCCTTCGGTGACTGGGTAATGAAGTATACACCGACGCCCTTGGAACGGATCAGCTTGACCACCTGTTCGATTTTTGACTGCAGGGCCTTGGAAATATCCTTAAACAGCAGGTGTGCTTCGTCAAAGAAGAACACCATTCTCGGCTTATCCATATCTCCCACTTCCGGCAGTGTCTCGAAAAGTTCGGAGAGCAGCCAAAGCAGGAAGGTGGAATACAGTGTCGTGTCGTGAACCAGCTGACGGCAGTCCAGAATGTTAATCGGCCCTTTGCCGCCGCTTCCGCCAAAGAACCAGTCGGAAAGGTTCAGCGCCGGTTCCCCGAAGAATTCTTCGCCGCCCTGTGCCTCCAGTGCCACCACATCCCGCAGGATGGCAGCCACGCTCTGTTTGGCAATATTTCCGTATTCCTTCGATAACTCATCGTTATGCTCTCCCACATACTGGAGCATGGATTTCAGATCCTTCGTGTCGATCAGGAGCAGATTCTGGTCGTCTGCAATCTTGAATACGATGGTCAGAATGTCTGACTGGGTATCGTTCAGATCCATCAGCTTGGACAGGAGCACCGGTCCCATTTCCGAAATCGTGGTCCGGGCAGGAATGCCCATTTTGCCGTAGATATCCCAGAACACAGACGGATAGGACTGGTAGCGGAAGCCGCACTCCTCCAGACCGAACTTGCTGATTCTTTTCTGCATATCCTCGCTATCCACACCCGGCCGGCACATGCCCGACAGGTCCCCTTTGATGTCGGCCAGGAACACCGGCACACCTGCATCGCTGAAGGACTCTGCCAGTACTTTTAACGTGATGGTCTTGCCTGTTCCGGTGGCACCGGCAATCAGGCCGTGGCGGTTTGCCATTTTCGGTTCGATACACACCTTTTCACCGGCAGCATCACCGATCCAGATTTTATCATTGTAAAACATAGGGGAACCTCCTGTATTTTTTATATGTCTATTTTACACGGTTTTCCTGCGGTTTTCAAACCTTTTTCGTCATGGCTGCATGTTCCTTTTCCAGTTCACCGAACAGTGCCTCCGGCGTCCAGCAGGCATTAAACGGCGTGACCATTGCCTTCAGAGCAACCGATCCAATCCCTGCTTCCCGCAGCGCCTGCAGAAAGGCGAAAACTTCCGGCTGGTCCATCCCCGCGAATACAAGCATCTCCGACGTGATACCGGAGCCGGGGATGTGGTTTTTGTCCGGTGGGGGAGTTGGCATCTCCATTTTCCCCGGCATTCCCATTCCTTCTGGCAGCGCCATGCCTGCCAGCGTACCCAGGGGCTGTCCGTATTCGGACGGTGCAACTGGCTGCGCGTCTATGCCCATGCCTCTGCACACCGCCGAAATCTCCGCGATCCTCGGCATGTTCATATGGAATAACAGTATTTTTTTCATTTCTTTTCTCCTTTTCCTTGCAGCAGTTTCAGCATTCCAAAAGATGCCGCTGACTCACTCTATCACATTTGGCAGTTTCGTACAAGTGGAAAAGCAGTTTCCTTTCCTGCTGCCCTGTGGTATATTATAAACATGAAAGTAATTATCTCACCCGCGAAAAAAATGAATCAGGTCATCGATCTGCTGGACTGGACCGAGCTTCCGGCGTTTCTGCAGGAAACGGGAAAGCTGCTTGCATGGCTCCGGGATCGCAGCTTTGAAGAACTGCAGTCCATCTGGAACTGCAATGACAAGATTGCTCTGCTCAATTATGACCGGCTGCAGACCATGGATCTGCAGTACCAGCTGACCCCTGCAGTTCTGGCCTATGAAGGGCTGCAATATCAGCACATGGCTCCCCAGGTCATGGAATACAGCCAGCTAGACTGGCTGCAGGCGCATCTGCGGATTTTGTCCGGGTTTTACGGGCTGCTTCGGCCTTTGGACGGCATCGTCCCTTACCGGCTGGAAATGCAGGCCCGCCTACCCGGCTTCGATCCGGAAAATCTTTATGATTTCTGGGGTCGCAGGCTTTATGATGTGCTGGCTGCAGAAGAATCAGATACGATCCTGAATCTGGCTTCGAAAGAGTACAGCCGCTGCATCACCCGGTATGCGAATTCATCCGGTCCCCGGATCATCACCTGCGTCTTCGGCCAGCTCACAGACGGAAAAGTCCGGGAAAAAGGCACCTTCGCCAAGATGGCACGGGGTGACATGGTCCGTTTCCTGGCGGCGCACAATGTGCAGGATGCTGCGGGGGTGAAAGACTATCAGGGACTGGGATACTGCTTCCGTGAAGACCTGTCTGACGAAGAAACCTATGTATTTATCCAACGCCGGAGCCAAGAATACTCCCATCCTCTATAGGTGGTGAGATGAATTGGCGGTTTCCGGCGTTTTCTGCTATTGATCTTGTTGAACTTCGTTGTATTTCGATAGTGTAAAATAGTTGTGGAGTTTTTAGAAGAAATAAAATAGAGATTAGCTCC
>JBJESY010000362.1:0-7767 GCA_051883035.1 Anaerovoracaceae bacterium
GAAGAATTTAATATATGTTCCTACAGTAGGAACCACAGTACCTCATAAGAATCTTGGTGTATTCGGAGCCGGCAGAGTTCTGATTATGCCAGCTGCACAGGGTACCGGCGTTATCGCAGGTTCCTCCGTACGTACCGTACTGGAAGCTGCAGGTATCAGAGACGTAAGAGCAAAGTCCATCGGTTCCAACAATACCGGAAACATGGCTTATGCAACTCTGGAAGGTCTGAAGGGCATGATGACCGTAGAAAAGGTTGCCAAGCTGAGAGGCAAGACCAAAGAGGAAATCTTAGGATAGGAGGAAACGCGAAATGGCTAAAATGATTAAGATTACATTAACAAAGAGCACCATCGGCGCTTCCCCTAAGCAGAAGAAAGTAGTTGAAGCGTTAGGACTCAGAAAGATGCACCATTCTGTAGAATTAGCCGACACTCCGCAGACCCGCGGTGCTGTTGCTAAAGTTTCGCATCTTGTTACTGTAGAAGAACTGTAGGAGGTGCACGCAAGATGAAATTACACGAATTAAGAGCGGTAAAAGGCGCTACCAAAGCACCGAAGAGAAAAGGCCGCGGTCATGCTACCGGCCAGGGTACAACTTCCGGCAGAGGTATGAATGGTCAGAAATCCAGATCCGGCGGCGGCACCCGTCTCGGATTTGAAGGCGGACAGATGCCTCTGTACAGAAGACTGCCGAAGAGAGGCTTTACCAACATCTGGGGAACCGAATATACTATCGTAAATGTGGAAGACTTAAACAAGTTTGAAGCCGGCACTGTAGTAACCCAGGAAGTATTAGAAGAAGCTGGTATCGTAAAGCAGGTGAAGGACGGTATCAAGGTTCTCGGCCAGGGTACCATCAATGTTGCCGTAACAGTAAAGGCTGACAAGTTCAGCAAGACTGCTGTAGAAAAGATCGAAGCTGCTGGAGGAAAGGCAGAGGTGATTTAAAATGGGCATGTTAAAGACCGTCGCGCAGGCGTGGAAAATTGCTGAAATCAGAAGCAAGATGATCTTCACTCTGCTGATGCTGGTAGTTTTCAGAATCGGTTCAAACATCCCAGTGCCAAACATCAACAGAAGCGCGCTGGCAGAAATGTTCACCGGCGATGCTGGACTGTTTGATCTGTTTGACCTGTTTTCTGGTGGATCATTCAGTAACTTCACGATTTTCGCACTGAGTATTACACCATACATTACAGCTTCCATCGTAATTCAGCTGCTTACCGCTTTCCCGTATTTCGAAAGACTTGCGAAGGAAGGCGTGGAGGGCAGAAAGAAAATGGCACAGTACACCCGCTACCTGACGGTTGTACTGGCACTGATTCAGGCCATCGGTCTGACCGTCGGTCTGTTCAGAAGCGCCATGATCGATAAGAGTGTCTTCTCCATCATCGTTGTTGTTCTGGTTCTGACCGCAGGAACTGCATTCCTGATGTGGTTAGGTGAACAGATCAACGACAAGGGAATCGGAAACGGTATCTCCCTGCTGATCTTTGCAGGTATCGTTGCCAGAATCCCGAGCGGAATCAGAAGTCTGGCAGTAAACCTGCAGGACGGTCAGATTTCCGTAGTAACTCTGATCCTGTTTGCTGTGGCAGCCATCGCCGTAACCATGGTTGTTGTGCTGATCCAGGAAGGTCAGAGAAGAATCCCGGTACAGTATGCCAAGAGAGTTGTCGGCAGAAAGATGTACGGCGGTCAGTCTACCCACATTCCTATCAAGGTAAACCAAGCTGGCGTAATTCCTATCATCTTCGCCATGTCTCTGCTGCAGTTCCCACTGACCATTACGTATTTCCTGTCTCAGGACAATGCGTTCTCCGTGTGGGTAATGAAGTGGCTGTCCCCGTCCGGAAATCCGGGTGTGTGGATCTACGGCATTCTGGATATCGTGCTGATTCTGTTCTTCACCTACTTCTACACTGCGATTACCTTTAATCCAAATGAAGTAGCAGAAAACATGAAGGCCAACGGCGGCTTTATCCCAGGTATCCGTCCGGGTAAGGCAACCGAGGAATATTTACAGAAAGTAATGTCAAGAATCACAATTGTAGGTGCTATCTTCCTGGCACTCATCGCAACCTTACCGACCATTCTGAGCGTGATGGTTCCGTCCTTAAGCGGACTCCACTTCGGCGGCACATCTCTGCTGATCGCAGTCGGCGTTGCTCTGGATACAGTAAGACAGCTGGAAAACCAGATGGTAATGAGAAACTATCAGGGATTCCTCAAGTAACCGAAAGGGAGATGAGAAGATGCTTAGAACAATTTTATTAGGACCTCCGGGAGCCGGAAAGGGAACACAGGCTGTAAAGATTGTTGAAAAGTATAGCGTTCCTCACATTTCAACCGGAGATATCTTCAGAGAAAATATCAAGAAGGGTACGGAACTGGGCAAGAAAGCGCAGGAGTACATGAACCGGGGAGAACTGGTTCCGGATGACCTGGTAATTGAGATCGCAACTACCCGTCTGCTGGAAGACGACTGCAAGAACGGCTTCCTGCTGGACGGCTTCCCGAGAACCGTTTATCAGGCAGAAAAGCTGGATGAATTCCTGGCTGCCCACGGTTCCAAGATTGATAAGGTACTTGACATCGCAGTAGAAAAGGAAGAACTGATTACCCGTCTGACTGGCAGAAGAGTATGCAAGGCATGCGGCGCCAGCTATCATGTGGTAAACATTCCTCCTAAGACCGAAGGAATCTGTGATGCCTGCGGCGGCGAACTGGTACAGCGTGCGGACGATAATATCGAAACCGTAACCAACCGGATTGACGTCTATGAAGCACAGACCAAACCACTGGTCGACTACTATGAAAAAGCTGGAAACATCGCACATATTGATGGTGCAACAGGACTTGACAACGTGTTTGCTGACATCGTAAAGGCTTTGGGAGAATAGCATGATCATCATCAAATCCAGACAGGAACTTGAATTGATGCGTGAAGCCGGAAAAGTGACTGGCTACATTCTGAAAGAACTGGAACAGTTCATGAAACCGGGTGTAGCCACCATCGAAATTGACCGGTATGTGGAAAAGACCGTGAAGGAATACGGCATGACAGCGGCCGAAAAAGGATACTGCGGGTATCCGGCCAGCGTCTGCGTATCCATCAACGATGAAGTAGTACATGGAATTCCAAGCAAGAAACGAATCCTTCAGGACGGTGACATCGTCAGCGTAGACCTGGTGGTGGAAAACAAGGGGTATATGGCCGATGCGGCCAGAACCTACGGTGTAGGTACAATCAGCCCGCAGGCAGCCCGTCTGATAGAGACCGCAGAACGTGCTTTCTATGAAGGCATCAAGTATGCGAAAGAGGGTTATCGCCTGTCTGATGTATCCCATGCAATTCAGTCTGTTGTGGAAGGAGAGGGCTTCGGCGTGATCCGCGATTTCGTAGGACACGGAATCGGCAGAGAAATGCACGAAGATCCTCAGATTCCAAACTTCGGCAAGGCGGGGAAAGGCCCGCGGCTGCAGAGAGGCATGACCCTTGCCATTGAACCCATGATCTGTGAAGGTGACTGGGAAGTGGACGTTTTGCTGGATGACTGGACTGCAGTAACCGTTGACGGCGGTCTGGCAGCACATTATGAAAATACTGTTGTTATAACGGATGGTGAGCCTGAGCTGCTTACTTTGTAAAGAGAAGGAGACGTATCTATGGCGAAGAAAGACGTCATTGAAGCAATGGGAACAGTTGTCGACGCCCAGCCAAACGCGATGTTTAAGGTTCAGCTTGACAATGGTTTCGAGGTGCTTGCACACATTTCAGGTAAAATAAGAATGAACTATATCAGAATTCTTCCCGGCGATAAGGTAAAAGTGGAGCTTTCTCCCTATGACCTGACCCGCGGAAGAATCATCTGGCGCGATAAGTAAGCTTAACGAATGACAGATTAGGAGGAAAATCATGAAAGTAAGAGCTTCCGTAAAACCAATCTGCGAAAAGTGCAAGGTAATCAAGAGAAACGGTAAAGTTATGGTTATCTGCGAAAATCCGAAGCACAAGCAGAAACAAGGTTGATTGAATCGATAATGCAGCCGGTGCGGTGACCAGGCCCGCGCCCGTAAGAAAAGGCTGCCTTCAAAGATAATGAAAACCCGTCTATATCACTCCTGGGAAGCCAGGTGCATTGCAGCGCCCGGCAGGTGACGGAAGATGGGAGAAGGAGAAAAATATGGCTCGTATAGCCGGTGTTGACTTACCAAGAGAAAAAAGAGTTGAAATTGGTCTGACCTACATCTACGGTATCGGCAGACCGACTTCCCTGGCAATCTTAGAGAAGGCCGGAATCAATCCTGACACAAGAGTCAAGGATTTAACCGAAGAAGAAGCTGGTAGAATCAGAAAAATCATCGACGAAGAATACCTGGTAGAAGGTGATCTGAGAAGAGAAGTTTCTCTGAACATCAAGAGACTGATGGAAATCGGTTCCTACAGAGGCATCAGACACAGAAGAGGCCTGCCTGTAAGAGGACAGAACACTAAGACAAACGCAAGAACTCGCAAGGGTCCGAAGAAGACCGTTGGCAGAAAGAAAAAAGCAGGTAAGTAAAGGAGGTAGGAAGTAATGGCTAAGACTGTAAAGAAAACAGTTAGAAAGAAAAAAAGAGAACGTAAAAATATTGAAAAAGGCCAGGCACATATCCAATCCACCTTTAACAATACTTTAGTTACTCTGACTGATATGAGCGGAAACGCACTGAGCTGGTCTTCCGCTGGATCTCTGGGCTTCAAGGGTTCCAGAAAGTCCACCCCGTACGCTGCACAGATGGCTGCTGAAGAAGCTGCCAAGGGTGCAATCGAACACGGTTTAAAGACTGTAGAAGTTTACGTAAAGGGACCTGGTTCCGGTAGAGAAGCTGCCATCCGAGCACTGCAGACTGCCGGTCTGGAAATCACCATGATCCGTGATATCACCCCGATTCCGCATAACGGCTGCAGACCACCGAAGAGAAGAAGAGTCTAAGAAAGGAGGAGTAATTCAGAATGTCAAGATATACAGAAGCAAACTGCAAATTATGCAGAAGAGAAGGTCAGAAACTTTTCTTAAAGGGCGAAAGATGCTACAGCAGCAAGTGCGCCATTGAAAGAAGAAATTACGCTCCTGGACAGCACGGTCAGGCAAGAAAGAAGCAGTCCGAATACGGCCTGCAGCTGAGAGAAAAGCAGAAAGCAAAGAGATTCTACGGAATGCAGGAAACGCAGTTCAGAAATCTCTTTGAGAAAGCCGCTAAGAAGCCGGGCATGACTGGTGAAAACTTACTGGTACTGCTGGAAACCAGACTGGACAACGTAGTATTCAGACTGGGCTTCGCTTCTTCCAGAAAAGAAGCAAGACAGCTGGTAACCCACGGTCACTTCACCGTAAACGGCAAGAAGGCTGACATTCCATCCATGGAAGTAAAGGCCGGAGATGTGATCAAGGTAAAGGAAAAGAGCCAGAGCTCTCCAAAGTTCAAAGAAGTGAAGGAAATGTCCATTACCGTTCCTTCCTGGATGAGCGTAGATGTTGAAAAGCTGGAAGGCAAAGTAATCACTCTGCCGAAGAGAGAAGACATTGATACGCCGATTGCAGAGCACTTAATCGTCGAATTATATTCCAAGTAATATAGCAGCATGAATCAGTCGGCTAATATAGTACCAGGAATGCAAAGGAGGGTTTTGCGTGATAGAAATCGAAAAACCAACAATCAATAAGTTTATTGATGAAGACGGACAATACGGCAAGTTTGTAGTGGAACCTCTGGAAAGAGGCTACGGAACGACTCTGGGCAACTGTCTGAGAAGAATTCTCCTCAGCTCTCTGCCGGGAGCAGCCGTTACATCAGTGAAAATCGACGGTATACTTCACGAGTTCTCTACCATACCGGGTGTGAAAGAAGACGTAACTGAAATCATTCTGAATCTGAAGAAGCTCGCAGTAAGACTGAATGGAGAAAATACCAAGAGAGCCATCATCAACGCAGTAGGTCCGAAGGAAGTAACTGCAGCAGATATCATTGGAGATGCCGAAATGGAAATCTTCAATCCGGATCTGCACATTGCTACCCTGGAGGAAAACGCTACACTGGTGATGGAAATCAATCTGGCAAGAGGCAGAGGTTATGTGCCTGCTGAGCAGAACAAGACCGAAAATACGCCGATTTCCGTGATTCCGGTAGACTCCATCTACACCCCTGTGAGAAAGGTAAACTATACTGTAGAAAACACCAGAGTCGGTCAGGTCACAGACTATGACCGTCTGGTGCTTGAAATCTGGACAGATGGTTCCATTACACCTGACGAAGGCGTATCCATCGGTGCCAAGATCATGCAGGAACATCTGAACCTGTTCATTCAGCTGACCGACGCAACAGGCTCCATGGAAATCATGGTGGAAAAGGAAGAAGATCAGAAAGAAAAGGCTCTCGAAATGACCATCGAGGAACTGGAACTTTCCGTTCGTTCCTTCAACTGCCTGAAGCGGGCTGCAATCAACACAGTGGAAGAACTTACCCAGAAGTCTGAAAACGATATGATGAAGGTTAGAAACCTCGGTAAGAAATCTCTCGACGAAGTAAAGGCCAAACTCGAAGAATTAGGTCTTTCCTTAAGACCAAGCGATGATTAAGTATTAACGAAAGGAGAGCATCCAAATGCCAGGATATAGAAAACTGGGCAGACCTTCTGCACACAGAAAGTCCATGCTGAGAAACCTTGTAACTGACCTGTTCAGAGAAGGCAGAATCCAGACGACTGACTGCAGAGCAAAGGAAGCCAGAAGAGAAGCAGAAAAGCTGATCACTTTAGCAAAGCGCGGCGATCTTCACGCAAGAAGACAGGTGCTGGCTTATGTGTTTGATGAAGACGTAGTTAGCAAGCTGTTCGATGAAATCGCACCGAAGTACGCAGACAGAAATGGTGGTTACACCAGAATTCTGAAGCTGGGACCTCGGCAGGGAGACAACGCAGAAGTTGTATTCCTGGAACTGGTATAATTCCGGATTTGCGGAAACCAGATTTCTGAACAAAATATAACATGCAGGACAAAACCCCGTGGATTGGCTGTAACGGCCAGGCGCGGGGTTTTCTGTCTGCACTGATTGTACTACTGTTAAGGCCCGTACCGCCGAATAATGTCGTCAGCGATGGCAGTCTTTTTCCTGCAGGCATCCATGGCCGTTTTTTCAATCCACCGGTTGGCTTCTGTCTCCGTCATGGATTCATGCTCAATCAGGAGCCATTTGGCCCGGTTTACCAGGCGAATCTCTTTCATTTTCGACTCCAGGCTGATCCGCTGATGTTCCATTTCCAGTAGCTTCATTCGCAGAGGGCGCAGAAAAGAAAGGGCCTGAATCAGGGCAGGTCCGGACACCGGCTTGGGCAGAGTCAGGATGCCGTGGGGCTCCATCTGATAAGAAATCTGATCCTGCAGTTCATTCTTCACCAGAAGAAGGACGGCCAGATTCCGGTCCGCCAGTTCGACGGCCAGCTGAGTCCCCAGCTCGTCAGACAGGGGCGTATTGATAATGACAATATCCGGCGCCTTTTCGTAGAGCTGCTTCCGCACCTGGATGGCGCTCTCAGCCTGGCCCACCTGCTGCAGGCGGCTGGAGCGGAGTATGGGAGCCAGAACTTCCGAGGTTTTCGGCGACGTGCTAGCCAGCATGACTTTCAGGGTAGTATGTTCTGTCCGCATGGCAGGAAACCTCATTTATTCCAGATTCATGGCTGCAAGGAAATCGGATGGAAGGACGGATTTCAGGAAACTGCT
>JBJESY010000363.1:0-7692 GCA_051883035.1 Anaerovoracaceae bacterium
GAAGAAATGCAGCTGGAAGCAAAATTTACAGAAGGCAAGATATTCGGGCAGCTGGTCCGGTTTGCATTGCCTGTACTGGCAGCCCTGTGCCTGCAGGCCATGTATGGCGCGGTGGACCTGCTAATCGTGGGGCAGTTCAGTACGGCGGCCAATGTGTCTGCCGTATCCACCGGCAGTCAGATGATGCATATGGTGACGACGGTGATCACGGCGCTGGCCATGGGTACCACCATCATGCTGGGACAAGCCATCGGCAATGGAAGATCGGAAGAAGCAGGTAAAATTATCGGAAACAGCATCACGGTTTTCGCTGTACTGGCTGCAGTGGTGACAGCCGGCGTGCTGATTTTTACACGGCAGCTGGCGGCGGTCATGCAGGCACCGGCGGAAGCCTTTGAAGCAACGGTAGGCTATGTGCGGATCTGTGCTGCCGGAACTCTGTTTATCGTGGCGTATAACGTGCTGGGCAGTGTATTCCGGGGACTGGGAGATTCCAGAACGCCGCTGATGACGGTGGCTTTTGCCTGCGTATTCAACATCGCAGGTGATCTGATTTTCGTGGCGGTGCTGGATATGGCAGCAGAGGGGGCTGCGCTGGCCACGGTGATGGCGCAGGGATTCAGTGTGCTGCTGTGCCTGATCATCCTGCGGAAACGGGGTATGCCGGTGGATTTCAGGAAACAGCATCTGCGGCTGGAAAAAAATACAGTGGGACGTATGCTGAAGCTGGGATTCCCTGTGGCGCTGCAGGAGGGGCTGGTAGGAATTTCCTTCCTGGTCATCGCAGCCATCGTCAACAGCTTAGGTGTGATTCCTTCTGCCGGTGTGGGCGTGGCAGAGAAGGTCTGCAGCTTCATCATGCTGGTGCCATCATCCTTTTCCCAGGCCCTGTCTGCTTTCGTAGCACAGAACATCGGTGCAGGCAAACCGGCGCGGGCGCGCCGTGCAATGACCTGGGGCATGGGTGCCTCGCTGGCAGTGGGCATACTGATGTTTAGCGTCACGTTTTTCCATGGTGATTTGCTGGCGGGGATTTTCGCAGCGGATCGGCAGGTGGTGCTGGCTGCGGCAGACTATCTGAAAGCCTATGCCATCGACACCATGATCGTTGCCTTTCTCTTCTGCTATATCGGTTATTTCAACGGCTGCGGCAAGACGACGCTGGTCATGGTGCAGGGCATCGCCGGTGCATTTGGCGTGCGAATTCCGGTATCCTGGTTCATGAGCCGTCTGCAGCCGGTGTCACTGTTTCACATCGGTCTGGCTACGCCGTGCTCCACTGTGGTGCAGATCATCATCTGTACTGCATACTTCCTGTGGATGCTGCGGCAGGAAAAAAAGAGTGCAGGGGATGGCGGAAAGTAAAATCTGGAAACAGGGGATTATAGCACCAGTACGAACTGTCGAACTGTCCGATTGACGGGTGGAAGTGATTTTTGCAAGGCAAACGGGACGCCAATTGAATCGGATCAATCCGTTTGGCGTCCATTTTTGTTTGCAAAAAAGGATTGGAAGCTCTGACAGCGTGCGATCCTCTGCATGCAGTGCATATTTTCTCCGTCCCGAAATGACCGTTCCCCTGCAAGCAGTATTTCACTGGGCTGCCATGCACCCTGCCGGAATACATGCACATTTTTTATTTGCTGATGCTGATAAATGATTTCATTGGCAATCGAAAGAAGAGATGAGGACAGTGAAAATAGTTTGCCGGCCGTTTTCAGCGGGCGCTTTGTGGCGCTTGCTGTGGCGGCTGTTTTTTGTTTTGCGGTCCTGTGCCTTTCTGCAGCGTTTCTTTCTGGCAGCAATTGAACTCTGCCGACAAGCGAAGCCAATGCGGAGAAGGAACCCCCTTTTTTTGGCCTGGAAAATTCGAAAAGAAGGGGGACGCGCTGCCTGACATCACAGATTTTTCATGATTTCCATTAGAAATCCATACATATTTTCCAGTTTTTATACAATAAATCTGAAATAATGACTGATTCGCAAAGGGTGTACCCCCTTCTTTCGGGGATTTTTTGGTCAAAAAGAGGGGGTTGCACATAACTAACCGCCCAGGCAGGGCAGGGCGGGGGGAAGGCCTGCCTATGGGGAGGAAAGGCTTGCATTTTCACACTGTTTTCATCGCCTTTTTCGTGTCCTTTTTCTTGACGCAAAAGGCGGGATATACTATAATATTACTGTAAAAATCAAAAGCTGCTGCGACTGACGGAAATAATGTGGAGTACCACGAAGGAGCAGGAGTTATAAGTAGTCGACCGTCTGGGCAGTTCTATGTGAAACAAGGGATAGAACTGTCCATTTTTATTTGAATGCACCCGCGGGGTGCAGAACACAAACAGGAGGAGACAAGATGAAGAAAATCGGTATCATCATGGGAAGCGACAGCGATCTTCCGGTCGTAGAAAAAGCATTTGACATTCTGGATGAGTTCGAAGTACCGTTTGAAGTCCACGTACTGTCCGCACACCGGACACCGGACGCGGCGGCGGATTTTGCGAAGAACGCAAGAGACAAAGGAATCGGCGTGATCATCGCAGCGGCAGGAAAGGCAGCCCATCTGGCAGGAGCTATGGCAGCCCACAGCACCCTTCCGGTCATCGGCATTCCGGTGAAGTCCTCTACGCTGGACGGACTGGACGCACTCCTTGCGACTGTACAGATGCCAAGCGGCATGCCGGTAGCGACCGTAGCCATTGACGGTGCAGCCAACGCAGGCCTGCTGGCCGTGCAGATTTTGGCGGTAGAGGATGAAGACCTGGCGGAGAAGCTGGCAGCCTACCGAAAGAAGGCCACCGAAAAGGTGCTGGGCAAGAATGCAGCCATCGAAGAAAAGTATAATAAAGTTACCGAAGTTTCCACGGCGGAAGACCTGGAAATGCCGGACGTTTACTAAAAGAATAAAAAAGAGGAGAGAAGAGACCAATGGAAAAAAGAGAACAGATGTATGAAGGAAAAGCCAAAAAAGTATTCGCAACCGATGATGCAAACTACTGCATCGTGTCCTATAAGGACGACGCCACCGCATTTAACGGCCTGAAGAAGGGCACCATCAGCGGCAAGGGCGTGGTGAACAACAAGATGAGCAACTACCTGATGCAGCTGCTGGAAAAAGAAGGCGTGCCGACCCACTATGTGGAAGAATTAAATGACCGCGAGACCGTGGTAAAGAAGGTTTCCATCGTACCGCTGGAAGTCATCATCCGCAACGTGGCAGCCGGCTCCTTCTCCAAGCGTCTGGGCGTGGAAGAAGGCACAGCCCTGAAGACCACCATTCTGGAATTCTGCTACAAGAACGACGACCTGGGCGATCCGATGGTAAACGATTATCACATCCTGGCCATGGGTTATGCCACCGAAGAAGATCTGAACACCATCAAGACCCTGACCTTCAAGATCAACGAATTCCTGAAGGATTTCTTCAAGAAGATCAACGTGGATCTGATCGACTTCAAGATCGAGTTCGGTAAGACTGCAGACGGACAGATCGTTCTGGCAGACGAGATTTCCCCGGACACCTGCCGCTTCTGGGATGCGACTACCCACGAAAAACTGGATAAAGACCGGTTCAGAAGAGACCTGGGCGGCGTGGAAGACGCGTATCAGGAAATGATGAACAGAATTTTCGGCTAACGCCGGGTTTTCTGGTTTCGGAACAAAATATGCACGCCCGGCTTCGGTCGGGCGGCTGACGGAATCAGAATGCTGACGATTTTTGAATGCTGACGGAAAGAGAGACTAGAAAGAAATGGACAAACTGAGAGAAGAATGCGGCGTTTTCGGTATTTTTTCGGATAAGACGGAGGATCTGGGCCGGTCTTGCTATTACGGGCTGTATGCACTGCAGCACCGGGGGCAGGAAAGCTGCGGCATCGTGGTCAACGATGACGGTGTGTTCCACGACTATAAGGACGTGGGGCTGGTGAACGATGTGTTTACGCAGGACGTGCTGAAAAGCCTGGGGACGGGAAACATTGCCGTGGGGCATGTGCGGTACGGAACCACCGGAGCGGGAGGCCGTCTCAACGCCCAGCCCATCGTGGTCAATCATGTGAAAGGCCGCATGGCGCTGGCCCACAACGGCAATCTGACCAACTCCTACGAGCTGCGGGAGGAACTGGAACTGAACGGCTCCATCTTCCATACTACCAGCGATACGGAGGTCATCTCCTACATTATTACCAAGGAGCGGATTTCCTCACCGTCCATCGAAGAGGCGGTGAACCGGGCCATGAACCGGCTGAAGGGGGCATATTCTCTCGTGATCATGTCGCCGTCCAAGCTGATCGCAGCCAGGGATGAACATGGATTCCGCCCGCTTTGCTACGGCAGAACGGGAAACGGAGACTATGTGGTGGCTTCCGAAAGCTGTGCGCTGGATTCGGTGGGAGCTACCTTTATCCGTGATATCGAGCCGGGCGAAATTCTGGTGTTCACCAGAGACGGCATCCGCTCTATCCGGGATCACTGCGGCAAAGAGAAGCAGACCGTGTGCGTGTTCGAGTATATCTATTTCGCCCGGCCGGATTCCGTCATCGACGGTTACTCGGTGCATAATGCCCGTCTCCGTGCCGGAAAGTTCCTGGCACAGACCCATCCGGTGGAAGCTGATGTGGTCATCGGCGTGCCGGACTCCGGACTGGACGCAGCCCTGGGATATGCCCAGGAATCCGGAATTCCGTACGGCATCGGCTTTATAAAAAATAAATATATCGGCAGAACCTTCATTTCCCCGGGACAGGCAAACCGGGAGGATAAAGTGAAGATCAAGCTGAATACCATCTCCGAAACGGTGAAGGGGAAACGTGTGGTGATGGTGGATGACTCCATCGTGCGGGGCACCACCTGCGCGCCGATTATCCGGCTACTGCGGGAAGCCGGCGCGAAGGAAGTCCACATGCGGGTTTCCGCACCGCCGTTTACCGACCCGTGCTACTATGGTGTGGACATTGACTCGAAAGACAGACTGATCGCCAACCATCACACCATCGATGAAATCAGACAGATTATCGGCGCAGACAGCCTTGGATACCTGACATTGGAGGATGTGGTGCGGCTGACGGCAGATGACGATACAGACCGGTTCTGTACCGCCTGCTTCAGCGGAAAGTACCCGACCCAAGTGCCGACCAATATGAGAAAAAACAGATTTGAAGGAAAAATATCCGAACGATCCGAAAGAGAGGAAGAAAAAGAATGAAAAGTCAGAGTGAAAGCTATAAGGCAGCAGGTGTAGACATTACCGCCGGTTACAAGGCTGTGGAGCTGATGAAGGAACATATCGCCAGAACACTGACCGGCCAGGAGCTGTCCGGCATCGGCGGTTTCGGCGGACTGGTGGAACTGGACATGACCGGCATCACGAAACCGGTATTGGTCAGCGGAACCGACGGCGTAGGCACCAAGCTGAAGATCGCCTTCCTGATGGACAAGCATGATACCGTTGGTATCGACTGCGTGGCCATGTGCGTCAACGATATCATTTGCTGCGGCGCGAAACCGCTTCTGTTCCTGGACTACATCGCCTGCGGCAAGAACTACCCGGAAAAGATCGCACAGCTGGTGGCCGGCGTGGCAGAAGGCTGCGTGCAGTCCGGTGCGTCCCTGACCGGCGGTGAAACCGCAGAAATGCCGGGCTTCTATCCGGAAGACGAATACGATCTGGCCGGCTTCGCAGTGGGCGTGGTCGACAAAGACAAGATCCTGGACAACACCAAGGTAAAAGAAGGCGACGTGATCATCGCTCTGCCGTCCAGCGGCGTACACTCCAACGGCTTCTCTCTGGTGCGGAAAGTCTTCGACGTGGAAAAGGCAGACCTGAAATCTCCGGTGGAAGCACTGGGCGGCAAGTCCCTGGGCGAAACCCTGCTGACACCGACCAAAATCTATGTGAAACCGGTTCTGGCACTGCTGGATGCTGTGGAAGTCAAGGCGATCTCCCACATCACCGGCGGCGGCTTCTATGAAAACATTCCAAGATCCCTGCCGAAGGGATACAGCGCCAAGATCAAAAAGGACGACGTAAAGGTTCTGCCGATCTTCAAACTGCTGGCGGAAACCGGCAATATTCCGGAGCGGGATATGTTCAACACCTACAACATGGGTGTGGGTATGTCCATCGTGGTCTCCGCAGCGGATGCGGAAAAGGCACTGGAAGTGCTGAAGGCAAACGGCGAGGATGCTTATGTCATGGGCGAAATCGTCAAAGGTGACGAAGGAGTCATCTTATGGTAGGCGGCGGTAAATCCACCGTCCCGGCTTCTTCTCCGGCCGCCGCAGGCGGCCGTAAGACCCGGATTGCCGTTCTGGTTTCCGGCGGCGGCACCAACCTGCAGGCACTGATCGATGCCCAGGGGAGCGTGATCACTGACGGAGAAATTGTACTGGTCATCGCCAATAACAGCAAGGCATACGCCCTGGAGCGGGCAGCAAGAGCCGGCATCGATTCTGCCGTGATTCTGAAAAAGGAGCTGGGAAGCCAGGAAGCCTTCGAGGCGGCCATCATCGGGAAGCTGGAAGAATACAATGTGGATTTCCTGATTCTGGCCGGATTCATGACCATCCTCAGCGAGGACTTCACCCGGAGATACGAAAAGCGGATCATCAATGTGCATCCGTCCCTGATTCCGAAGTTCTGCGGCGAAGGGTTCTACGGGCTGAAGGTCCACGAGGCCGTGCTGGCAGCCGGAGAAACGGTGACCGGCGCCACGGTGCATTTTGTCAATGAGATTCCCGACGGAGGCGAGATCATCCTCCAGAAGGAAGTGGCGGTGCAGCCCGGCGATACGCCGGAGGTGCTGCAGAAACGGGTCATGGAGCAGGCAGAGTGGATTATCCTGCCCCGTGCAGCCCAGATGCTCAGCGAGAAGCTGAAGAAGGAGAGAGCATAAATGAACGTATATGAAACCCCATCCTTTCAGAAGGTGGTTGAGAATAACAGCTATGTAGGCCGCGGCGTGCTGCTGGGAAAGACCCCGGACGGAAAGCAGGCAGTCACTGCATATTTCATCATGGGCCGGTCCGAAAACAGCCGCAACCGGGTATTCCGGGAAGAGGGCGACGACATTACCATTTATCCGTTTGACGCATCCAAGGTGGAGGATCCTTCCCTGATCATCTACTCCCCGATCCGCATGTATGAAAACAAGCTGATCGTCACCAACGGAGACCAGACCGACACCATCTACGAAGGCCTGAAGGAAGGAAAGTGCTTCCGCCAGTCTCTGAAGACCAGAGAGTTCGAGCCGGACGGTCCCAACTGGACACCGAGAATCAGCGGCATGATTACCTTCGGAGATGGTGACTTCACCTATGAAATGAGTATTTTGAAGAGCGGCGATGCAGAAGGCTCCTTCTGCAACCGGTTCACCTATGATTACGGCAGCAAGGCCGGACTGGGCCACCTGATTCACACCTATATGGGTGACGGAAATCCGCTGCCGACCTTCCAGGGCGAGCCGGAACGGGTGGCGATTCCGCAGGACATCGACGCCTTTACGAAGGAAATCTGGGAAAGCCTCAATGAGGACAACAAGATTTCCCTCTATGTCCGCTATACGGATCTGGAAACCGGAAAGTATGAACGCAGGCTGATCAACAAGCACGAGTTATAAAAAACGGGAGATATAGAATGAAAGAATTTCAGTTAAAATACGGATGTAATCCGAACCAGAAGCCGGCGCGGATCTATATGGC
>JBJESY010000364.1:0-7664 GCA_051883035.1 Anaerovoracaceae bacterium
TTGCCGGTATGTTTATGGAAACCAACAGTGCGATTCTGCTGCTGGGACCAATCCTGATTCCGGTTGCGCAGGCTTATGGAGTAGAAACCATTCACTTTGCGGCAATTATGCTGCTGAACATGGAAATCGGCATGATCACTCCGCCGATGGCAGGAAACCTGTTTGTTGCCGCCAGACTTTCCGGCAGAGACATTGGAGAAATCCTGAAGCACATTGTACCGTTCTATGCGGTTGCCGTTATTGTTCTGATCATTACAACCTATTGCCCGCAGGCCATCGTATGGCTGCCGCATTTGCTGGGATAAAAGGAGGAAACTGATATGAATAACAGAGAAGCCCGTCTGCTGGAACCTGGAAAGGTTCAGGTATTCGATTGCGATATGCCTGTGGTTGAGCCGGGAAAAGTACTGGTAAAAATGGAATACTGCGGTGTCTGCGGTTCCGACGTTCACTTTTTTAAAGACGGCAGAATCGGCAGAACCATCGTGAAATTCCCGTTCGTGCAGGGACATGAATGCTCCGGCGTTGTGGAAGAAGTGGGAGAGGGTGTCACCACCCTGAAAAAAGGCGACAAGATCGTTATGGAGCCAGGCGTTCCGTGCGGGACCTGTGAGCACTGCCGCAGCGGCAATTACAACCTGTGTGAAAAAGTGGTATTTATGGCCACACCGCCTCATGACGGTGCATTCAGAAAGTATGTCTCCTATCCGGCGGAATGGTGTTTTAAACTGCCGGAAAAGGTATCCACCCTGGAAGCAGCTATGATCGAACCCCTTGCCATCGGTGTATATTCCGCACATGTGGGTGATGTGAGCAATGAAGATACGGTGGTCATTACCGGACAGGGCTGCATCGGGCTCATGACGCTCATGGCATGTAAGGCAAGAAATGTGCAGAAAATCATCGTGACGGATGTATTCGAAAACAGGCTGGAAAAGGCACTGGAACTGGGTGCAGATGTAGCCATCAATGCGAAGACAGAAGACGTGGCGGCCAGAGTCAAGGAAGAAACCGAAGGCAAAGGCGCAACGGTGGTCTTCGAATGTTCCGGCTATCCTGCCAGCATGGCACAGGCTGTATATCTGCTGAAGCGCGGCGGCACCATCGTTCAGGTGGGAACCACTGCAGAGCCGGTTCCATATCAGTTCAACGAGCTGGTAAAGATCGAAGGCACAATCAAGACTGTGTTCCGCTACAAGAACATGTTCCCGCTGTGCATTAAGCTGATTGAAAAAGGTGATTTCGACCTGAGCAGGGTCGACCCGGAAATCTTCGATTTTGAAGATATCGCAGATGCCTTTGACGCAGCCATCAACAGAGGAAACGAAATCGTGAAGTGCGTAGTGAAATTCTGAGGAAACAGACAGTACAAATGGAAACCATGAAAGCGCTGATCAAAACCGAAAAAGGTCCCGGCCACCTGGAACTTCAGGACTGGCCGGTGCCTGTTATCGGCGATGACGATATATTACTTGAAGTGAAGGCCGCAGGCATCTGCGGCTCAGATCTCCGGACCAGACGGCTGGGAACATCTGAAAACCTGTTTCCGCCTGTGGTGCTGGGGCATGAATTTGCCGGCGTGATCAAAGCCGTCGGCAAAAATATGAAGGATTTTTCTGTGGGTGAGCGGATCGTTTCCGACAACAGCGGAGACCTCTGCGGCAAGTGCGAACAGTGTGCCCGCGGAAATTACCTCATGTGCGAACATCGAAAAATGCTGGGAGGCGGCCTGGACGGCGGCTTCGCCAGATACGTAAAAATCCCGGGCCATCTCCTTTCTGTAAACCCGAATACCTTATATCGAATTCCCGATAATGTAAGCTTCGAGGAAGCTGCATGTCTGGATCCTGTATGTAATGCCTATAAAGCAGTTGTACAGGAGAGCAATCTGATGCCAGGACAGGACGTGGTCATATTCGGCCTGGGAACCATCGGCCTTCTGGCAGTGCAGATTGCAAAAATCATGGGTGCAGCGCGCATTATCGCGGTGGGAAAGAGTTTCAACCAGCAGCGGTTTGAGACTGCAAACCGACTGGGAGCGACCCATCTGATCTGTTCGGAACGGGAAAACCCGAGAGAGCGGATCGCGGAGATCACAAAGGGCGAAATGGTACCTGTGATCATTGATGCCGCCGGAAAAAATGATGTGCTGGAGCAGGCACTGGATATTCTCAGCAAAGGCGGGGAGTTTATCAAGATCGGCTATGATGAACGGCCCCTGAATATTTCTCTGGATCGCTATGTGAACAAAGGGATCCGTGTGCAGGGCCATTTCGCTTACGATCACGTATCCTGGAAAAACTGTATCCATCTGCTGGAACAGGGCAAGCTGGAGATTGCGCCGATCATCACCCATCGTCTCCCTCTGTCTGAATGGGAGAAGGGATTCGAACTGACAGAAACGAGGGAAGGAATCAAGGTAATTCTGATCCCATAGGGTTTCACGCCTGAAAAAGGAGTTGTTACAGATATGAAAAAAGGCGGAATATTAAATGCGGCGCTGATGTACGAACTGACACGTCTGCGCCATAAGGACAAAATGGTTATCTGCGACGTGGGATTCCCGATCCCAAAAGATGCAGTAGTAGTGGATGTTTCTCTCATCGATGGCGTGCCGGACGTCCTGACGACGCTGAAAGCCGTACTGAATGAAATCATTGTGGAAGAGTATGCAGTTTCCGCTTCCATGGCAGACCGCAATCCGGAGTATCGGCAGGCGCTGAAAGAGATTTTCACTGCACAGGAGTGCAGGGAGCTTGCCGGCCAGGATTTCGTGGATTATACGAAGGATGCCAAGTTCTTCGTCCGGACCGGGGAATTCAAGCCTTATTCCAATATTGTTCTCATGTCTGCATCCGGTGTCCCATCGGTAAGCAGCAAGTTTGATATTTCATTTTAAGGAGAAAGAACATGAGAGTGAAATTCGATACAGACACACAGCTGTTGTTCCAGATCGGTGATCCGATGGACCATGCCTGTGCCTGCTATATTCATAACGCCATGTATGAACTGGCGAATATCAATGCGGTGAACCTGACCCAGGTGGTGAAAAAGGGAGAACTGCCGCAGTTCATTCAGGCATGTAAAACGCTGGGCGTGAAAGGATTTGATATCACCATGCCCCATAAGACGGATGTGATTGCTCTCTGCGACGAAGTGGAAGACTTCAGCCGGGAATTCAGCTGTGTCAACCATGTAAAGATCACAGAAGACGGAAAGCTCATCGGAATCGGTCTGGATGGTCTGGGGATGGCCATGGCCATTGCGGACAGCGGGGCCAAGGTAAAAGATGCCTGCGTCATGATGCTGGGAGCAGGTGCCGTATCTGGCCCGATCGCTGCTGAACTTTGCAAAATGGGTGCGAAGAAGGTCGTTATTCTCAACCGGACCGTGGCGAAAGCAGACGCCATCGCAGCGTCCCTGCATAAATATTTTGCACAGATTGAGACAGAAACAGGAAGTCTTGATCCGGAAACCATGAAAAAATATGCTCCGGAGACGGATCTGGTGGTACAGTGCACAAACCTGGGCATGAGCGGACAGCCTTCCGATTATGAAGATCTGTCATTTGTGGATTCTCTTCCGAAAGACGCCACCATCGCTGATGTCATCTTCAATCCGGAAAGAACATCCATCCTGAAGGCAGGAGAAAAGAACGGTCTCCGGGTCATTAACGGTATGGGCATGCTGGTCAACCAGGAAAAGGCCATGATGAAATTCCATTTCGGAATTGATATGGGCGATGAGTTTGCAGCCGAAGGAGAGGAAGCACTTCTTATCGCACTGGCTATGCGCCAGCTGCGTACCAGACGGCTGGAAGCTGCCGGAAAGGAAGGATGATCACATGACTACGAAAGCAGGAATCTGTGAATGGTCCATGGCGGCAAGCGGACCTTCCGCCATCGCGTGGGCAGGAAAAATAGGGTTTGACGGAATTCAGCTGGGAGATCTGGGCGGCAGCCGCAACTGCTTCCCGCTGAATGATCCTGTAATACAGGAGGAGTATCTGGAGACCTCGAAAAAATATAACGTTCTTCTTCATTCCCTCCACCTTTTCACACTGGTACGTGAAGGAGGTCTCCAGTGTCTTCCTGACTCCCCGGAGGGAAAAGCGGCGCTCTTCAGTATCGAAAAAGGGTTGGAGGCTGCAAAGTCCATGGGAATTCCAAGGCTGCTGGTAACATCCTATGATGCCTGCAGCATCGTCAATGATTACGATCTGGAGTGTACTGCGAAGCTTCTGCGGAAAGCCTGCGACATGGCATCGCACTATGGTGTACAGATGGTATACGAGGCCGTTCTGGGAGGACATAAGATTCAGGAAGTTCTGGATTATGTGGGCCCTGACCTGAAGATCTGCTTTGATTCGCTGAACCCGACCAAATTCTTGCGGGGAGATGCTGTGGAAGAGATCCGGTCCTTCGGCACGAAATGGATCGACCATGTGCATCTGAAGGATACGCCGCAGAACATGAAGGGATTCTGCCAGCTGGGCGAAGGCCGCGGCAGATACCAGGAGTGTATTGACGCACTCAGAGAGATTGGTTTCGACGGATGGTACATCACGGAGAACTTCTACCATACCCCTCCGATGGGAAACACGGGAAGCCTCTTTGTGACAGCAGCAAAAGATCTGCAGACCATGAGAAAGATTTAAAAGAAGGAGGAAATAACGCCGTGAGGTGTTATCATAGATTGCATGGATGTACGTTATTCAGCAAGCGCGAGAGATTTTAAAAGATATACTACAGAAGAAACACGCAGTGAGTTTCTGATTGAAAAGGTATTTGAACCTGAAAAGATTACTGCGGTTTATTCCCACGTTGACCGGATCATCACCATGGGTGCAGAACCTGTATCGGAGGATCTGGTGCTGGATGAGGAGTTTGACAGCAGGAAAGAACTGGGTCATCCGTTCTTCCTGGCGGGAAGAGAAATGGGCGTCATCAATGTCGGCGGAAAAGGCAGCGTAGCTGTGGACGGCATCGATTATGCTCTGGAACGACTGGAGGGGCTGTATATTCCTATGGGAAGCAGGCAGGTCATCTTCCGGGCGGCAGACCGGAAGAATCCGCCGAAATATTATATCAGTTCCGTGCCGGCCCATCACCGGTATGAAGTAAAACATATTACGATAGATAAGGCACATGCAGATGAGCTGGGTGAGCAGGCGACTGCCAACTGCAGAATTCAGAGACAGTATATCCACCCGTCTGTGGTGGACAGCTGTGCGCTTCTGATGGGTGTGACAAGCCTGAAGGAAGGCAGCGTATGGAACACCATGCCGCCGCACCTTCATGACCGGCGAATGGAGGTCTATATGTACTTCGACGTGAAGGAAGGCGAGTTTGTCAGTCACTTTATGGGTGAGCCCCAGGAAACCCGTCATATTATCGTACATAATGAAGAGGCTGTGATCAGCCCAAGCTGGTCTATTCATTCCGGCTGCGGTACATCCAACTTCTCCTTCGTCTGGGCGATGACCGGAGAAAACAAAGATTTTGATGACATGGAGCGGCTGCCGAAAGCAGCGCTGAAATAGAACAGAGGGAGGGCTGCCTGGCTGCGGCCCTTTTTCACATACTCTGAGGAGGTTAAAAATGGATATCTTATGTGTGGGCGATACCCTGGCGGATCTGATCATCCGCGAAGTGGATGATATCGTCTTCGACAATACGGCGACACAGATCGAAGAAACGAGCCTGAAGCCGGGCGGTGATGCACTGAACAACTCCATCGACATGTCCAGACTGGGAAACAGCGTGGCGCTGGTGGGAAAGCTGGGCTGTGATATTTTCGGAGAGTATCTGTATCAGGAATGTCTGAAAAACGGTGTGGACATGAGCCACTGTGCCCGCAGTACCACGGCACCTCATGCCAAGAGCACCATTCTCATGCGCAAAGGCGGAGACAGAAAATTTTTCTATTATGCGGGAGCCAATGCAGAATTCACCATAGATGATGTGGATCTTTCCCTTCTGGACCAGTGCAAAATCCTTCAGATGGGCGGGACCTTCCACTTTCCGAATTTCGACGGTGCGCAGGGAACACTTCCGCTGCTGAAGGAAGCGAAGGCCAGAGGCGTCATCACATCCATGGATGTGAATACGGATTTCACCGGCCGGTGGAATGAGACCATTGAATGCTGCTACCCATATCTGGATTACTTCCTGCCAAGCTATGAGCAGGCAGTCCTTATCACCGGAAAGGAGACCCCACAGGAAATGGCGGATTTCCTTCTGGAGCGTGGTGTGAAGACGGCAGTCATCAAGATGGGATCAAAGGGATGCTATGCGAAGAATCAGGAAGGAGAGGCCTTCTCCTGCGGATGCTATTCTGTGCCGGTGGCAGAAACCACCGGAGCGGGCGATGCCTTTGTATCAGGATTTCTTACCGGCGTGCTTCGGGGAAAATCTCTGAAAGATTGCGTGGTTTTCGGAACAGCATGTTCGGCCCAGGTTGTTCAGGCCATTGGCGCAACGACAGGAATGAAGGATTACGATACGGTCAGCCGTTTTATTGAGGAGATGCCGGCTCTGACTATAATCGATGAAAAAAAATGAGAATATATCAATAAATAAATCAAAGAGGAAAGAAAATGGCATTAGTAACGACAAAAGACATGTTCCGGAAGGCCCTGGACGGTGGATATGCCGTCGGAGCGTTCAATATCAACAATATGGAGATCGTGCAGGCAATCACCGATGCAGCGGTGGCGGAGAAATCGCCTGTGATTCTGCAGGTGGGAACCATTTCCATGAACTACCTGAGACCGGCATATACGGTGAAGCTGGTGGAAGCGGCTGCGGAGGACGCCGGAATTGATTTTGCATTTCACCTGGATCATGGGGAAGATTTTGAAACCTGCAGAAAATGTGTGGATATGGGCTTCACTTCCGTCATGATCGACGGTTCAAAGCTTCCGTTTGAGGAGAATATCGAAGTGACCCGCAGAGTCTGTGAATATGCTCACGCACGGGGTGTTGTAGTGGAAGCTGAGCTGGGCAAGCTGGCCGGTGTGGAAGATTCAGTGAATGTGGATGCCAGATCTGCCACATTTACAGATCCGGATCAGGCGGCAGAGTTCGTGGAAAGAACCGGCGTGGATTCTCTGGCAGTTGCCATCGGAACCAGCCACGGAGCATATAAATTCAAAGGGGAACCTTATCTGGACTTCCAGCGTCTGCAGGAGATTCACAAAAGAATACCTGATACACCGCTGGTGCTTCATGGTGCTTCTTCCGTGCTGCCGCAGTATATCGAGCAGTGCAATGCATACGGCGGAACCATTCCGGCTGCCACCGGCGTGCCGGAATCCATGATCAAAGAAGCAGCAGGCTATGGAATCTGCAAGGTCAACGTGGACACAGACATCAAACTGGCCATGACAGCAGCTGTAAGAAAACAGATTGCTGAAGATACAGCAAGCTTTGACCCTCGTAAATATATGGGAGCCGGCCGGAATCTGGTCACAGAGATGATCCGCCACAAGATGCAGGCCATGCTGGGCTCCAGCGGCCGGGCATAGACGGATACATAATAACGGATACATGATATAAAAAAATCCGGGTAATTGAAAAAGTCCCTGCTGTATTAGGGACTTTTTTTCTGAGTTTCAGTTTCTCACCTCTGCGCTCCAGACTGTACCTGAGTTCGAAATTACC
>JBJESY010000365.1:0-1559 GCA_051883035.1 Anaerovoracaceae bacterium
GCCATGAATTCCACCGGATAGTGGGCCTTCAGCCAGCCTGTTTCATAAGCCACCACGCCGTAAGCAGCAGCGTGGCTTTTATTAAACGCATACTCGGCGAAACTGACCATGTCCTGGAAGATGGCTTCTGCCGCCTCTTCCGGAATGCCGTTGCGAACGCAGCCTGCAATCTCCACATTGCCGTCTTCGTCGAGCTTTCCGTGGATGAAGTATTCCTTCTCCTCCAGCATCACGTCCATCTTCTTTTTCGACATGGCACGGCGCACCAGGTCGGAACGTCCGTAACTGTAGCCGCCCAGATCCCGAACGATCTGCATTACCTGTTCCTGATAGATCAGGCAGCCGTAGGTCACGTCCAGAATCGGCGCCAGCGCCGGATCCACATAGCGGATCCCTTTCGGATTCTTCTTGTTTTCAATATATTTCGGAATGGAGTCCATCGGACCCGGCCGGTAAAGTGCGATACCTGCCACCACATCCTCGTAGCAGGTCGGCTTCAGGCTCTTCATAAACTGGGTCATGCCCTGGCTTTCCAGCTGGAACACACCGCAGGTATTTCCGGCAGATATCAGTTCGTAGACCTTCGGATCGTCATAGGTCATCTTGCTGAAATCGATGGTGACCCCATAGTTTTTTTCGATCATTTCCAGGGCATCCCGGATTACCGTCAGGTTCCGCAGCCCCAGGAAGTCCATCTTCAGCAGCCCCAGTTCTTCGATGGTGGTCATGGTGAACTGGGTGGAAATGCCCTTATCGGACATATACAGCGGCACATATTCATCAATGGGTTCTTTTGAGATCACCACGCCCGCCGCATGGGTGGAAGCGTGCCGCGGCATGCCTTCGATGGCTCTTGACATGTCCAGCACCTGCCGGACCATATCCTCATTTTCATATCGTGCCAGCAGCTCCGGATTGGTTTCCAGCGCCTTATCGATGGTCATGTGCAGGTCGAACGGGATGGCCTTGGCAATGGCATCGGTTTCCGCATAGCTGACATTCAGCGCCCGCCCCACATCCCGGACAGCCGCCTTGGCCTTCATGGTTCCGAAGGTGATGATCTGGGAAACGCGGCCTTCGCCGTATTTGCGACCTACATAATCGATGACCTCCTGCCGTCTCTCATAACAGAAGTCAATATCAATATCCGGCATGCTGACCCGCTCCGGATTGAGAAATCGTTCAAAAATCAGATTGTATCTGATCGGATCGATGTCCGTGATCTTCAGGCAGTAGGCAACCAGGGAGCCTGCGGCCGAGCCCCGGCCCGGACCCACCATGATCCCGTTCTGTTTCGCATAATTGATGAAATCCCACACAATCAGGAAGTACTCCACATATCCCATGGAAATGATGGTATTCAGTTCATACTCCAGCCGGTCCAGAAGACTCTGGTCCGGATTATCTCCGTAACGGTCGGCAAGGCCCTCGCTGCAGAGCTTCCGCAGATAGGTCTCGTTATCCATTCCATCCGGCGGAATAAACTGCGGCAGATGATATTCGCCGAAGCGGAAGTCAAAGCTGCACTGCTCCGCAATCTTCTGGGTATTGTCGCAGGC
>JBJESY010000366.1:0-7640 GCA_051883035.1 Anaerovoracaceae bacterium
AGCGCCATTTTTTTATTCATGACTTCCTCGTAATCGTTTTGGTTTTCCGAGATATCCGCTGAGGTCAGGTTCGTCATTCTGGTTCTGGTTTTCAGCTTTGTGAGCATCTCTGTTGCGTTCTGCTTTCGATAGAAAATATCCACATCCACCCCCCACTGTGCGTTGATAAGTGCAGAAAGCCAGCCGGTCGGACTGATCGTGGAAGGATAGTCGTTTGCGGAAATTGCTATGAACATGTAGTAGAGTCCATCGATTATCATGTAATTCGGATGCGTTGCATCGACAGAACGTGGTGCGAGGATATCCCGCATGTCGAGCATTTGCGGCGCACGGTTATTTGTGATTTCATCCAGTTTCTGATAGTCTTCTTCCATCCGTTTTACACGGGCCATAAACGGCTCTACGGTTGTAAGACGTTTGTTATAGTAGTTGTATAGGAAATCGGCAAGAAAGAAGTCTTCATCTTCGTTCTTTACGATGCCGTTACCTATGGTTGCAAACTGAGATGCAAGCGATTTGGACTGATTGTTCAATTCCATGATGATTTCGTCCTCGGACTTTGGCCTGAGAAAATCACTTTTCACCGCATAATCGAAAATCAGGTAGAAGTGATGCTCGATTGCACTCAGGTGGCTTTCGTTCCTAGCAAACCTGATGTGGTCCTGGATCAGTTCCTTTCTTGTCTCAGAGGTTTCCTGCTCATAGCGTTTTTCAAACGCTGCCGTGTACTCTGCAATGCTGACTTTTTTCGGCACGCACTTAATGCTAAAATTGTCCGGTGCAATTTTCAGCCAGCTGGCATACTTTCCAATGATCGTGCTTTGCTCTTCCGGCGATTTCATCCTGAAGTTAAGCGGTGTGATCTCAAGGATCTTTATGTATTTTCCGTCTGCAATGATTACTCCGTTTTTTATATCGATATCCGGCAGATAATCCTGCGTTCTCGTCTTTTTCCTGTTTATGAGGTTGTTTCCCTGTAGCTTTGTTAAATCCAATTCGATTCCTCTCTTTCTAATGGAATGCAATCTCCCACATATTCCGCAGCTGATCAAAGAATATCGTGCGCAGCGTTGGTTCAAGCAGCGTATCAACACCGATTGCGGTAAAGACGCCAATGATAATATACAGCAAAATGCGGATCAGGCCAGCTGCTGCGTCATAAAGGACGGTAAACAGGTTGGCTGCCGGAGTTTTGGTTAAGGCAACTGCCGGTGTCTGTTTTTCTGGTGATGCCTCCTCTACCGATACCTCCTCCTGCTTTACTGGCTCGCTTCCCTGCAGCAGCGTTGTCTTGGTATTCTCCGGGATGATTTGCCCTACCTGGTAATCAAATAACGCCTGCCGTAATTCGGCTGCTGTCTGGAATCGTTTTTCCGGGGACCGCTGCGTGGCTTTTTCAATGATTTCTTCCAGTTTCTTCGATGCGGCCGGCAGCTTGCTTCTAAGCTTTGGCATCTTGAAGTTATTTACGCATGGGCTATCCGCTGTGAGTAGGTGGTACATGGTGAACCCCAGGGAATATATGTCGGACCGGGCATCGGTCTTTCCCCGGTAGTGTTCCGGGGAGGCATACCCCGGCGTTCCGATGGGGGTATCATTTGGGTATTTTTCAGGCATCTTGGAAATCCCAAAGTCAATGACCTTGATGGAACCGTCGTCCTTCAGAATGATGTTTTCCGGCTTTATGTCGTTATAAAATACTTTCGGGCTATGGGTATGCAGGAAGGAAAGCAAATCACAAATGCACATTGCCCATTCTATTACCTTCTCTTCGTCTTGCGGGCCTTCTTCCTTTACAACCTGAAGCAGATTTTTTCCCTCAACATAGTCCATAACAACGGCAAGCACTTCGTCATCTTCATAGCGATCGACAATTCTTGGAGCATACGGATTATCCAGAAGGGTCAGGATCTCAATCTCCGTCAGTGTACCATCCGGATTAACCGAAGCTTTATATTCTTTCGATGACTTATAGATTTCCTTGACCGCCCAGCGCTTCTTCAATGTGATGTCTTCCGCAAGCCAGACATATCCCATGCCGCCTTTTGCGATGATGGAAAGAATCTTATATTTATTTAGCAGTAAATCATTTTGTTGCAGCATGGTTTTGCCTCCTTTTTTTCTCTCAAAATTTGTTTCGCGCAATCATTGCGCAAGTCGCTCAAACTCAGTAATTTCAATGCAAGCAGAGCTTACAAAAAATTTACGTTTTTTGAAAAAATATTGCTAAAAAAAGGAGTATTTCCGCTCCCTTTTGTAACAACACTTTATGTGAGAAAGAGCCTCTTTTCACAGAGGCTCTTTCTATAATTTTTTATGCTGCTGGCTGATCGCCTTCTTTTTCTTTCTTCTTTTTCTTCGATAAGAACAGTAACAAGAATGCAACCAGTCCGGCAATAACCAGGAAACCAATCGATGCGGCAACTACTCTGCCGACGATGATTTCCGTCTTACCATACTCAACCGTTACATGCACATTGTAGAGTGCTTCTTTTTGCACACCATAGTAGCAGGTTGCGGTGTAAAGCAGTCTGTTCGGGCTGCTATCCGTCAGTTCTTCCTCATAGTATGCTGTCCAGTCATTTGCTTTTCTAAGACCTGAGAACTTTGCATACCGAACTGTTTGGCCGTTTTCTTCCATATAGTCCGAAGTCCACACACCGGATGTGATATTGTAAGCAGCAGGGTTCAGTCCAAAATGCTGCAGAATAATACTTTCATATCCTGTAAACTGCGGAGAATCTGGATTATTCGGAATTAAGGTACCGTTCAAGTCGTAATAATCAACATCGCTGTCACCAACGAATTTACCGGTTACAGAAAAGTCCTTTGTGTAGCTTGAACCGGATATTTCCACATGACTGAGTTTTCCTGTTGTTGTAATGGTCTCCCCATTTTCAAGCGTTGCAGTAATCTCTGTCGTTTCCGGGAAGGTTGGCTCGGAGTCGTACCCTTTTTTGGTAAGTGTTCCGGTGGCAGCTTCTCTTTCGTAGTCCGTCCACTCTGTATCAATGAGGTTCAGTTCGGTTCCGTCTTTTGTCTTGAATTTCTCCGCTTCCGCTGGCAGCTTCTTTTCGAGTAAGTTCTCGAAAACAGCCTCCTCCGGAACTTCCTCGGAAATCAAGTCTATCTTGATATCCGTGACACGTTTTACAGTGAAAAATCCGTTTTCTACCGTAACCGGAATATCTTTCAGATCGCCTGTTCCAATATTTTCTACTGTGTAGGAATTGTAGTCCGGATTTGTCGTCTGAATATCATATTCTCTGGTAATGACGGAAGCGGCATACACAAAGGAAGTGCAAAGAAGCATCATGCAGAGAATGAGTGCTGTGATTTTTTTCGCTTTCATCTGTAGTTTTCCTTTCATGAAGGGCCTCCGAATTCTGTGGAGGCCCTTATACGAGTTTTACCCCTTATTTTACCGTTCTCCAGGCTTTATAGGACCACGGTGTATAGATTTTCTCGCCGTTGAATACAACATATCCACGAACACGGTAGTAATATTTTTCACCGGCTTTAATCTTTGTGTTGTAATACCGTGGCGTTGCCTCCGGATTTGCCATCTTTACATAACCGGAAGATCTCTTTAAGGACCGCTGTACTTCCACACCGTCGAAATCGTATGCCTTGCCGTTTTTATCACTCCATGTGATACGGACTGCCTTCTTGCCGTCTCTGAGGGTCACAATCTTAGAACGGGCAACCAGTGCATAGCCGGACATATACTCTTTGACTTCCTGACGGTTCATGACAATAACCTGCAGGCTGTCCCCTGTCTTCAGGGCGCTGACAGAATCCACTGCGCCAAGAGATTTGCCGTTCAGCTTCACTTCCATAATGGTATATCCGTCTGCCGGTGTAATGGATGCAGCTGTGCCATCCTTGGACAGATTTACGATGGTGCCTTTATCCACGGTAATTTCCGGCTTTTGTACATCGCCTGCTGTAACATCTGTAATCGGGCCGCCGCCAGTGCTTCCTCCCGGAAGCGCACCGCCACCGCCTGGGATAAATCCACCGCCGCCGGATCCGCTGCCGGAACCGGATGAGGTCTTTTCCTTATACAGTGCGACCAGATTGATGGAGCCGGTCAGCTGCACTTTATCTCCAGGAGCATAGGTCGTTACCGCATCCCCTTCCAGCTGCCATTTGTCAAATTCATAGCCAGACGGTGCGGTGAAGCCGCACTTTGGAATTTCATATTCGGCTGCTGTGCCGGCATACTGTGCCTGCATGCTGCCGGTGCCGGAAGCTGCTTTGAAGTGGATCCGATATGCAGAAACGGTAAACGGAACCTTTACTCTTTCGCCATCTGCAAGCAGCTGGACATCTTCTTTTGCAAGCACGTTTCCATTGATGGTTACTTTCGTGGCATCCTTATCGATGACCTTGCCTGCAGCTGGAGTCATGCTTACCAGCAGATAGATGTTCTGCCCCTCCGTCAGACCATTCGCAACGACATCCATGGTAATTTCCTGATCCGTATCCTGCTCAAATACCTTCAGATATCCAGGTTCTACGGCTTCGAAATAGTAATTTACAAAGGATGTGTTGATTCCCTTATGGCAGATATCGCCGAATACGTTTTTGCTTCCTGCCAGCGGAAGGTCAAATGACAATTCAATCTGCGCAATCTTTTCTGCTGCCTGTGCTGCTTTTACCGTCAGCGTTGCATTCTGATAGCTTACCGCATAGTTACCGTCCGTAGATGCATTTGCGCCGGAAACGATAATATCATAGCTGCCTTCCTGCGTCATATCCGGTGCTGCTGCATAACGGATTGATGGGATAAATCCCAGGCTGTCCGGCAGGATAATGCCGGTAATGGTATAGTTGTCAGCGATCAATGTAGGAAGAGGATCTCCTGCATTTGCGGTAATATCCTTTGCCTGAACTGTCACAGCTGCTTTTCCAATCGTCCAGGTTAAAGTTCTGTCCTCATTGGTATTCGTGTCAGCCCACTTTGCATTGGCTTTATCTTTGAGTGCAATTTTCACCTGATACTCTCCGGCATTTTTCCCGGAGTTATCGGTGATTGTCATGTGCTCGCTGTCAAAGCCGGTCAGAGCCGGGTGCTGCACGCTTCCGTTATAGGTATAGCTTCCGGTGATGATTGGAAGACTGTATACCGGTGTTCCGATGGATAGGGTAAAGGAAAGGTCTGTGTCAGAACCATTTTGCCACTCGTAGTTCGCCTTGTCTTTCAGTGCTACGGTGACAGTATAAGTGCCAATGGCTGTGCCGCTGTTTCCGGTTACCGTCATCAGCTCCGGATCCAGGGTACCCTCCGCAAATTCGATTTGCTTTGGCGCAGAGTCGTAGTCGTAGCTTGTTTTCACGGTCTGCGGCTCGTTTACTTTCGCACGGTCCATGTGCCAGGTATAGGTGAGATCGGCATCTGTGCCATCTTCCCATTCATAGTTTACCTTGTCTTTCAGTGCTACGGAAACCGTGCTGTCGCCGGCATTGGTTTTTTCTCCGCCGGATATGGCGATAACCTCTTCTTCTCCGAAAATCGGGCCGGAAACATCATTGAGTGAAAATTCCTGCTGCACTTTGTTATAGGTATAGGTTACAGTTGTATCAGGAGTCGGCTTTTTCACCTGGTATCTTGCAACGTCCCAGTAGATAGACTGGTTTACAGTGGTCGTGCTGCCACCAGCAAGCTTCCATGCGGTGTTCTGCTTATCCTTCAGGACAAACACAGGAACATAGCGTCCTGCATTCTTCACTTCGGTCACGTCAGAAAGCTGAATGTACTTTTCGATGTAGTTTTCATCGAGGCCGTCTGTCAGCTTCTGCACAGCGCCGTTATAGGTATAGGTTTCGGTAATGGTCGGAACGGTCAGGTATCTAGTCGTTACTTCCTCCTTGATGTCTGCACCATAACTTCCTTCCAGAGTGTCATCCGCTTCGCAGCTGATTTCAAACTGAACCTTATCCGTATATGTGCCGACGTTTTTTCCCTCTTTCAGCTTTACCTGAATGGTCTTTTCACCAAGGGACGGGATTGCAACCGGATTTTCTGCTGTTATTTCAGAAGTACCAACCAGTTCAAATGCACTGTTCTGCCCGCCTTCAAGTGATACGCCGGTCAGTGTCATTTCCTTGCTTGAGCAGTTATAGAAGGTGACAGAACATGTCGTTTCGTCCTGTTCGTAATCCCAGATCACGCTCAGATGGTCCTCGCCGGCCGGTAAATCTCCGTAGTCCACAGAGGTTGCTCCGGATTCTATGACAATGGCTTTCGCCGTTGCCGTATAGGTATTACTGTTACTGTCTTTGAATGTATAAGTTGCCGAGTAGTCGCCGGCTGCCGGTGTACCTGTTACCGTCACCGGATAGGAGAATTGTCCTCCTGCCGTTACGGTAATCGGTTCTTCCAGCGTTCCGGTTTGTGACACGAAAATCTGCTGATTCTCCGGCTCAACGCTGACTTCCGTTATGATCACATCTGCGTCTGTCTGATTTCTCAGCAGGATGTCATTTGAGGCTTCATCCGTGTCGCCGTAAAGATATGTATTCGTGTTTCCAAGCGCCTGAAATGCACCTTCCGCAAAAGCTGCAGCCGGACACATTGCAAGCACGATACTGATTACGAGAAGAATCGACAACATCTTTTTCTTTTTCATGTGTGGTTTCTCCTTTCAATCGTGGATTATGGATAGGGGCCAGCGGACCCCTATCCTTTTTTGATTTGTTACTGTTTCACGTTTTATGACTAAATCTTCCTGAAAACGCTATTTTTTTGCTTTGCCGCGAGAGCCTGCGAGCAATCCATTTTTTGAAAACAGCAGGTAAATTGCTCCAGCCAAGCTTGCCACAAACAGGGCAAGCAGCGCTGCGATTGGAGTGGTGTCCCCGGTCTTTGGAGTTCCATTTACATTGCCACTTCCGGTTTCATCGTAATCGCCATCCGTAAAGAGTTCCAGGATTCCGATTTTGCTCTTCTTGATCTTTACGGTTTGGTTCTCGTCGTTAATATTTGTGTGTTTTGCAACCAGCTCGCCGCCGAGGTACAGTTTTTCGAATACAACCAGCTCTTTTCCTTTCAGTGCAGAAGCATCAAAAGAAAATGTCAGCTTTACGGTGCCATTCTTTTCTTTCGGCGTAAACGTCTTTGTTGCAGTAACCTTTTCACCATCAATTACCAGTGCCTCTCCGGTTTCTTTATTCATTAAAGTTCCCTTTAAGGTGTAGGTCTTACCAGGCGTCAAGTTCTTGTAAGTTACAGTATCAACAATGGTTGCTTTTTCGGTAGGAGCGATGGTCTTTCCGCCATCCTCTCCTGTTGCAGTCGTTCTGATGGACGGTTCATTCCCAACATGTACGGTCTGTCCTTCATCATTGATGTCGGCATGCTCTGCAACCAGAGTGCTGCCAAGATACAGTTTTTCAAATACGACGATATCAAGTCCTGTAAGGTCGCTTGCATCGAAGGTAAAGGTCATTTTTACCGTGCCGTTTTCTGCTTTTGGCGTGAAGGTCTTTGTTGCAGTAACCTTTGCACCATCAATTACCAGAGCCTTTCCGGTTTCCTTGTCCATCAGGGTTCCCTTTAAGGTATATGTCTTACCCGGTGTCAGGTTTTCGTAGGTCACGGTATCCACGATGGTTACCTGCTTATCTGCAGAAAT
>JBJESY010000367.1:0-7605 GCA_051883035.1 Anaerovoracaceae bacterium
GAAATGAAAAACCAGAAAAAAAGAGGCTTCAGAATTCCTCCGCATGCCTCTTGAAAAAATCATAATATGCCCGCACATTTTCCAGCTGGGTCCATTTCTGCACCGCAGCAGGATCTTCATCCAAATCATAGATCTTCGCCCCACGCATGGCCAGCAGGAATGGCGAATGGGTGGCGATGATGAACTGACAGCCGAAGAATCTGGCCGAACTCTCCAGGAATTCCACCAGTTCCTGCTGGCGCGCCGGCGACAGGCTGTTTTCCGGTTCATCCAGCAGATACAGACCATCCTCACCAATCTTTTCCACGAAATATCGAAAGGCGCTTTCTCCGTTGGACTGCTCCCGCACATTGTCCATGAGCCTGGACCGCACATACCTGGACTGGGTTTTGCGCCGTGCCAGGTTCACCTTCTGCAGCTCCTCGAAATCTTCCATAGTGCGGAAATGGAAATCGGAATATTTGGCATCCAGAAATTCCTTAAACAGTTCTTCCCGCTTCTCGTCGATACCCTCGTTGAGACTCCGCAGATTCAGCATATAGTTGAACACATCATCGCTGGTGATTACCCGGCTGGCCTCCGGCAGTGACGCCGCCAGATCATAGTCACAGTAACGGGTATACTCCTCGAAAAAACTGGACCGGTTATATAACGCCTCACGCTTCAGATGCAGCGTTTCCGCAATGATGTTGAGCGCCGTGGTTTTGCCGCTGCCGTTTCCGCCGTACAGGATCGTCACTGGCTCAAATTCCAGCAGTTCCAGATGCCGCCGTGACAGTACCTGAAACGGATAAAAGCTGTCATAGCAGGTCATCTTCTGGCTGTTGAAAAAGCCAAACTCCACATCCGCCGACGGGAAATGGAAACTTGAAAGGTAAATCATTTCTTCTCTCCCCGTTTCGAATCATTCGAATCGTGCAGATCATACAGCTTATACAGCGCCATCATATTCTGATACATCAGCTTGTTGCCCATGAGCTGTCCGTAGGTGGCACTTTTCACCTTTCCCGCAGCCTTCAGCTTTTCCATCTGGGCAACCGTGTCGTCATAGCTTTTCTCCACCGCAGCCATCATCTTCTCAAAATTCGCAAGCCGTAGTTCTTTCTCTTCGTTCATACCTTTTTCCTCGGTTTCTTCGCCTTTGGTTCAGGCAATTCCTCAAACATGACCTCAAACAGCGTCTCCAGCAACTGCCGGTCATCCACATCTTCCACCAGGAGCATCTCCCTGGCTCCTTCATATGGCGACTCCATACGAGCAAACGGCAGCATGGATTTTGCGGAGGAAACCGGTTTTACCAAAAGCCGATCGTCGCACACATATGCCGCAATCCTGCCTTTATAATAAATGATATATTCGCCCATCATCATCCTGCTTGTGATTCCGTCCAGCCCCGAAAGCTGATCCAGGATGAACACCATGTAGTCTCTGATGGTCGCCATCATTTTTCTCCTTTACGATCACAGCCTCTGGATAAATGCTGTCTTGTCATCACTGTTGTAGCCCGCACTGCGGTAAAATTCCAGAGTCTTGTCATCTTTTGCACCTGTAAGCAGCATGATTTTATAGCAGCCTGCTTCTTCGGCGATTTTCTTCGCAAAATCCAGGCACCCGGAGGCATACCCCTTCCCCCGGTATGCTTCATCGGTCACCACATTTTCGATGAGAGCGTACGGCCGCACACCCCGCGTCAGATTGGGAATGATCACGCAAACGCAGGAAGACACCAGCTTGCCACACACTTCACAGACAATCAGATGGTGGTTTTCGTCATCCATAATCTGCTCCCAGGTATCACGTAAATGCAGCGAATTCTCCGGAACTTTTGTTTCATGCAAATGCAGATACAGTTGTAATATTTCATTCAGTTCATTGCTCTGCGCTTCTCTATACATTAAATTGTCACTATTTTCATTTCTCATTGCCACCGATTTTTTCAACCCGTATTCCCAGCGCACCATATTTCAACTCTTTTTCAGCAGAGTATATTTCCGCTGTTTCATTCAGCATCTGCTCCATGGTATAGCCAGTACATCCAAACTCTGAAAAATCAAAAGCAGAATACAATCCATGAAATGTCTGAAACGGGTACAAAGCTTTTACCTGTGCAATAATGTATTTATCCTTATGATTGACCAGTTGAAATAAAATGATATCATTCACTTTAAGCCGCTGGCGCTTTTCATCATTGCACCGGACTTCAATTGTTTTTTCACCACGGGATATTTTTTCAAATGGTTCTTCATTCAAACTCATTCTATGTACTACCGCACCGTGCTTTCCATCCAACAGTTCCATGATACTGCCTCGCACTATTCCCCAATCGGGCTCACCAGCCGGCCGATGCCTTCAATTTCGCAGACCACTTCATCGCCGGGCTGCAGGAACTGCGGCGGCTTCATGCCCATGCCCACACCTGCCGGCGTGCCGGTGGCGATGATGGTACCTTTCTGCAGAGTCATGCCCTGCGACAGTTCGGAAATGGCGCCTGCCACCGTCTGAATCATATAGCGTGTATTGCTGTCCTGCCGAATCTGACCGTTGACCGTGCAGGAAATCCGCAGGCTGCCCGCACCGCCGTAAGCCTCCAGCTCGTCCGGCGTCACGATACACGGACCCATGGGCGTGAAACCGTCCAGGCTCTTTCCCTTATACCACTGTTTATGACGGGTCTGAAGATTTCGGGCACTGATATCATTGATGATGGTGTATCCAAACACCGCAGACAGGGCTTCAGACTCGGAAATGTCCTTCACATCCTGTCCCAGCACAACGCCCAGCTCCACTTCATAGTCCAGGCTGTCCACCAGCCCCATATAGGCAGAAACCGTCTCCCCGCTGCCCCAGGCCCGGTTCACACGCTTGGAAAAGTAGATGGTGTACGGACGCTCACCGCCGAAAGCCTCCTTCGAATACATGCCCGCTTCTTTCGCATGTTCGTCGTAATTGATTCCCAGACAGATGACGTCCTGACGCGGTGTCACAATCGGGGCGCAAAATCTGACCGCCCGAAGGTCTATGGCTTTCGCAGGTTCTGCCTCCGCTGCGGCTTTTTTCATGGTTTCCAGTTCTTCCGGTGTCGTCCGACAGATCAGCTGGTTCATATCCTCATACGAAAATCCCAGGCTGTCAAGTGAAAACACAGTCTGGCCGCCGTCCACGGACACTGCCGGGGTTTCCTGTCCATTGATATTCAAAGTATAAAATCTCATTGCTGTTTCCTCTTTTTCGTTTTCTCAGATGATTTTCTCAGATAATTTCCTCCGCGTAATGAACACCTTCCAGGGCCATGATGTCATCCACCAGCTGCGGATGGTAGTAACGCTTTTTCATGTCCAGTTCCAGCCGAAGGGAAATATCGCCTTCCACAAACGGCGGTTCTGTTCTCCGCTCCATGGAAATCATGCGATACCCCTTCTCCCGGATAAAATGCAGCAGTGCTTCCACCTGCTTTCGCTCCATTTCCAGATAGACTTCAATGGTCCGGGTGTGGCTTTCCACATAGCGGGACATATAGGACATGGCATAAGTCGTGATCAGCACCAGCACCAGGCAGACTGCCGCTGCACCGATGAAGCCGGCACCGATGGCAATTCCCATGGCGGAGGTCACCCACAGCCCCGCTGCCGTAGTCAGGCCGCGAATCTGTTTCCGATCTGTCACGATGATGGTTCCGGCTCCGAGGAAACCGATGCCGCAGAGTACCTGCGCCGGGATTCTTCCGATGTCTGCATCTCCCACGCTCAAAGCACCCAGATACTGTCCGGTCACGGTTGCCAGCGCCGAACCCAGGCAAACCAGCGCAAAGGTTCGGATCCCTGCTGCGTAACGCTTATGGGCCCGTTCCACGCCCACCAGGCTGCCTGCTACTGCTGCTGCCAGCAGTCTGACCGCCACCGATGCCATGGTAAGTTCCGTAAAAAAATCCATATGTTCAACCTTTCTGACGTTTTACTTTCTCTTGCTTTATTATTTATTTCTCCGCTCTGCTGCAAGCAGGATCAGAAGCAGCAGAATAACTGTCAGACAGAGACAGTAAATTTCAAACTCCGTCACGCTGAGACCATGAAAAAAATCCTGAATCAGGTCTGTGTTTTGACCGGATTCGTTGTCGACATCGGAAACGGAAGATTTTGGTTGTTCCTCCACTTCTTCTGTTACAATGATTTTTACCGATCGGGTCTGGGCAGTCAGTTCACTTCCGTCATCTGCTGAAATCCGGCTGGCTTCTGCAGTTACGAACCCCTCTCCCTGCGTCAGTCCGCGGAATCGTATTTTTGCGGTAAAGACTGCCGGAATCTCATCCTCTTCTTCTGCTGTCATCTGAATCTGAAGACGTCCCGCTTCCTTTTCGAAAGCCTCACCGCCGCTGCAGGAGCTGAATTCCAGCAGATCCGCATCATAAGTAATCTCCGAAATGATCTCCCGGAGATTCTCTCCTTCATAGGTCAGTACGACAGAAAAAGTCTCTTCTGCAGGGACTTCTCCTCCGCCTTCCAGTTTCGCACCGACTTCTCCTGCTGCATATGCCGCATCTGAAAATAGCATAAGCATCATCAGAAGCAGACACAACGGAAACATCACAGCAGGTGCCTTTCGAAGTGCGCTTCCCATTTGCCGATCACTCCTTTATGGTTCTCCAGGTTTTGTTGGAGCACTGCGTATAAATCTTCTCTCCATCCACTACTCGAACGCCATAGATTTTATAATAATAGGTATTGCCGGCTTCCAGGCCTTTGGTGTTAACATACCAGGTCTTCGTGCCGGATGTGGTCGTAAAATACGCTTTCGTTCCAAATCCGCTGAATCTGGCGGTCGAACGGAACACTTCATAATAGTCCACGTCATAGCCCGGGGATTTGCTCCAGTCCAGACGAATCTTTCCTGCAGAGGTCAAAGAAGAACTTGCTTCGATTGTCGTGTTTGTAATTCCCAGACGAAGCGCTTCCTTCTGACTGCTGTCACCGGACGGATCCCCATTGCCGGCATTATTTCCAGGCTCATCGGGATCATCCGGTACTTCCGGTACTTCAGGCTCTTCCGGAAGCGATACCTCCTTCACCGTTCTCCAAGACTTGGTAGACCACTGGGTATAAACATTCTTCCCATCGATGCTTCGAACACCGCGCACCTTATAGTAGTAGGTATTTCCTGGTTCCAGTCCGCTGTCGGTCCAGCTTGTTTCTGTACCGGATGTCGTGGTATAGACCGGTTTCGTGCCGAAGCCGCTGTACCGTTTCAGTGAGCGGAACACCTGATAGGAATCCACTTTATACCCGGCGGACTTCACCCAGTTCAGGACAATATCTCCGCTTTCCGTCAGGGAAGAAGACAGTTTGATGGTCGTCGCCTGCACACCGGCGGTTTTGCTGCCGGTCGGATCCTCCGACTGGGATACGAACGTGATGGAATAAACCCGCTTTTCTCCGCTCGGTGCTGTCACCGTAACCTTCACGGTATGACTTCCCGATGACAGGGTCACATTTCCAATGCCGCTGACAGAGGCTGCGGAATCCGACGTTTTCGCAGAGATGGTCACGGCGGTCACACCAACTGGTACCTGCACGGTATAGCTGGTCTGCTGGCTGCTGAAGGCCGGCGACAATGTGCAGCCGGAAACCGTCAGAGAAGACAGATAATTATTGTTGTTCGCGGCGTTCTGCGGCTTCAGGCACGCAGATGCCGGCATGTTTTCATACACCGGGATCAGGAACGTCATAGAACCGTCCAACACCGTCAGATAACCCTTTCGAAGGGCTGCCGCTTCACTTTCCGCTCCCTGCACATTGGTCATATACTGCCCCTCTGCCACATTATCGAGACCATTCATTACATTGAATTTTTTCAGATACAGGGTATTCTGATTCTTTTTTACATAATTCTGGCTGTAGTAGGATGCACCGCCATAGATGGATTTATATATGGAATTCCACGGCCGTTCGTAAGAACCGGTTTGGCTGGCATACCAGAGACCCCGGGTTACCGCATCCATTCCGCCGGCTGCATAGGCACCCACATTGAAATGGTTGTAATACCCCTCATATCCGGAAACGGTACCGGAAATGCTCTTTCCAATGCCGGTACTGCCCTGCTCCACCAGGATCATGGAAGCCAGCACATATGGATTGACCGAAGTCTGCTGACCGACTTCCATCAGCACCTGGTTATATGTGTCATAACCCTCTTCCGGGAAAGTTCCTCCCATGAACGTCCCTTCCAGCACCCCGGCAAGCCCTTCCGCTGTCTGGGTTCTGCTGTCATAGGAATGGGACAAAAACTGGAAGATTCCCCCGCTGTTCAGGAAGTTCCGCGGGTCCATATAGTGCTCGATGATGGCACGGGAAGCCGTCACCCAATTTCCGGTGTCGTAGGAAATATAAGTTCCGGTCTCGAAATTAAATGCCCCCGGTTCCATGGATTTCCAGGAAGACGGAGAAGATCCGGACACCAACGTTTTTCCCGGCTTGCTTTCTCTTTCCACAGCAGTATTCCAGTCGATACCTGTCTGCTGTGCCTCAAACACCCAGTTGGGGTAATCCGCTTGAAGCTGCCGCAGGTACGGCTTATAGCTTTCCGGGAACCCCTGCCGGGTCAGTTCCTGCTCGAATGCGGCATCATATGTATATTCATTTTTGCTGTTGATGGTGATATAGTCAGAGCTCACATAACCTGTGCCACCCTGGTAGCTGATCTTGTACCAGACTGTTCCGGTGTAGTCTTTTTCGCTGCCCAGAATGGTCACCGTTTCTCCCATATATATCATACCGAGAGCCTGATTGAGGGTTCCTGCCCCGGCCCTCACATTGAGGGCCTCCGTGACGACGGTACCGGTGGTACCCGAGGAAACGGAAGTTTCTGTGGCGTCGGCAGACGGCGCGAAGCAAACCGATACCAGAAGCAAGAGCACCACAAAAAGACACGCCAGTAAGGCCTGCCTTGCGGATTTTGCGAAGAAACGGCCAGCGCGGCCCGCCACAGCCCCCGTCATTTGCTCGGCCCCAGTCTGCCGTCGTTATAGTGCTTCCGGCACAGGGAAACGTACATGTCGTTGCCGCCGATGACAATCTGATCCCCCTGCTTGACGATTTTGCCGTCTACCACACGCGCAACCATGGTCGCTTTCCTGCCGCACCAGCAGATGGTCTTGATTTCTTCGATCTTATCGGCGTAAATCAGCAGGTAGTAAGAGCCTTCGAACAGCTCATTGCGGAAATCGTTTTTCAGTCCGTAAGCCAGCACCGGCACTTCGCAGCTGTCCACGATTTCCACCAGTTCCTGCACATGATGTTTTTTCAGGAACTGGCACTCGTCGATGAGTATGCAGTCGATATGCCGTTTTTCGTTTTCCCGCATATATAATTCCAGAATGTTGGTGTCATCGCTGACCACCATGGCCTCCCGCTGAATGCCGATTCTGGATGTGATCAGGCCGGTGCCGTACCGGTTATCGGTGGCCGGAACCAGCGTCATGACCTGTTTGCCCCTTTCTTCGTAGTTGTATGCAACTTTGATCAGTTCGATGGATTTGCCTGCATTCATCGTACTGTATCTGTAGTATAGCTGTGCCATGTTATCCTCCCCGTAAATTGTCGAAATTGCGTTCTA
>JBJESY010000368.1:0-1547 GCA_051883035.1 Anaerovoracaceae bacterium
GAAAATTTTCTACGCAGGAGATCTGGACCCGGAAGGCATGGATATCGCAGATCGGATCTGGAAACGGTACCCGGAGCAGGTGATTCTCTGGCGGATGAGTCCGGAAGACTATATAAAGTCCAAATCGGAAGAGGACATCAGCGACCGTCGTCTTTCCATGCTGAACAGACTGCAGAATCCGCTGCTCCGGTCAACGGCCGAACTGATTCAAAAAGAAAAAAAGGCCGGATACCAGGAAGCGCTTCTGGATGAAATGCTTGCCGATATCCGGGATTGCATGTGTCGATAGAGGACTACTTCCCCATCTTCACGGCCTTGGCTTCGGCCTTACGTTTCTTCTCGTCCTTTTTTTCTTCTTTCTTTTCTTCGGAGCATTTCTCCGCATCGATGGCCAGGACCACCATGAGGGCATCCAGAGCGTCGGCTTCATTTTCAACCTCGATGACATAGGTATCGGTCAGGTGGAGCAGCTTTTTGTAGATAGCGGCAACCCTGCGGCCTTTCTTATCACGGATGGAATAGTCCCATTCCAGCCAGTTGCCGTCGATGTCCCAGCCGTTGAAATCGATTTTGAATTTTGGCCGGATGACCGTAAGCTTTTTTGTGATGGTGCCGACCTTTTCGCCATCCTTGAACAGGTTGAATTGCGGAAGGATGTCCACGATCTTTTCCCGGACCATGCCAATCTCGCTGCCTGCTGCATTATAAATGACCAGCTTATGGCCCCAGGCCAGCTTGCCCTTCACTTTGAAATAAATATTCCCGTCTTCATCGTAGATATTGAAGCTGTCAAACCAGCTGATCAGCCTTTCTTTCAGAATCAGTTTCATCAAAAATACCTCCTAGATAAACCCGGTCAGCTTCCACCATGGCAGATAGAGACCGAACAGCATGGCTGCCACCAGCACCGTCAGAATCACGGCAAACTGCATGACATCCCTGAATTCATAATATTTCTGCCCGTAACCCACCAGAATCGTCATCTGATTATACGGAAACACGTAGTGACAGGTCACCAGCACCAGCGCCGCCATGGAAATGACCTCCGCCGGCAGCACATCGCCCCACAGCGCATTGACAATGGGCAGCGAAACGGCCAGCGCCCCCATGGCTCCGCCAAACAGGGTGTGGAGCAGGTAAATGCTGAGGGTCAGCAGGAAAAGGGGCAGGTAAACGCTTTCGGATACCGGCATGATTCTGAGCAAAATCTGTGCGATGGACGCTGCGATGCCGCTGTCGGCCAGCACATTGCCCAGGGCGAATTCAGCGGTCAGAAACAGCAGCAGCCCGGTTTTCACCGATTTCAGATCCGGCAGCTTCAGGATGCCCAGCAGAAACATGACTGCGGTGCCCGCCAGCGAGATGTATGCCTGAGAGATCCCATGCACGCTTTCTGTCATCCACAGAACGACGATGACCACCATGAGCACAGCGGTGATTTTTCCCTGCCGGGTCAGAGGTTCAGACCTTTTTCCTGCCATAATAATCAGTGCATTCAGGTTCTTTTTCTGATAGTCGCCTGTAAGTGGGGAAACCACTTGCCCGAA
>JBJESY010000369.1:0-7582 GCA_051883035.1 Anaerovoracaceae bacterium
AGATATAATCTGAGTATACGAGTATACAGGCTTTCAGGGAGACCTGAAACGGGAGGAGAAGTTCATCATGATAGAAGAAAAAGTAAAACAATTAATCGCAGAATATTTCGATGAAATCGTGGCGATTCGCCGGGATTTTCACCAGCATCCGGAGCTGTCCGAGCAGGAAGAACGAACCATGACGAAGATCAGTGAATATCTGACCGCATGGGGCATTCCGAACGAAACCAACATCGGCGGTCACGGCGTGGTGGGCGTCATTGAGGGAAAAGCACCTGCAGGCGGCAGCCGCAAGTATGAAGCGGTGGGAATCCGCGCAGATATCGATGCTCTGCCGATTCAGGAAGCGGTGGACTGCCCGTTTAAATCCGTAAACGATGGCGTGATGCATGCCTGCGGTCACGATATGCATACCGCCATGCTGCTGGGAAGCGCAAAAATTCTGAAAACACTGGAGAATGAGTTCAGCGGCACCGTGAAGCTGTTCTTCCAGCCTGCCGAGGAAACGGTGGGAGGTGCAGACCAGATGATTCAGGACGGCTGCATGGATAATCCTCAGGTGGGCGCAGTCCTTGCATTTCACGTGGCACCGTATCTGCCGACCGGAACCATTGAATTCCGCCGGGGAAAGATGAACGCAGCAACCTGCGATCTGCAGATCGAGGTGGAAGGTGTATCCTGCCACGGCGCACATCCGGAAGGCGGCGTGGACGCCATCGTGGCAGCATCCCAGATTGTAACTGCATTTCAGAGCATCCTCAGCCGGAATCTGGCACCGACCAACGCAGGTATCATTACGGTGGGCCAGTTCCACGCAGGAACCAAGGATAACATCGTAGCTGGCAGTGCACACCTGTCCGGCACCATCCGCGCGCTGGATCCGGATACCATGAAGACCCTGAAGCGTAGAATCACCGAGACGGCAGAAGGCATCGCAGCCGGCTATGGCGCCAAAGCTCATGTGCAGCTGACAGACGGCTATCCTTCCCTGATCAACAGCGATGAGGTTTGCGGTGAAATGGAAGCGCTGGCAGAAAGACTTCTGGGAAAAGAAAAGATGTACTTCATGCCGGAACCGAGCCTGGGAGCCGACGACTTCGCCTTCTTCACCCAGCGGTGCGACGGTCTTTATATGAATGTAGGCACCAATTCCGGCAAGGAAGAAAAGCCGCAGAACATTCACAGCGAATACTATCATCCGGACGAAGATGCCATGAAGAACGGCATCCTGATGGAAGTGCTGGGAACCCTGCAGCTGCTGGAGAAAGCCGAGTAACATCTGTGAGGATCATTTTGATCAAACACGAAAAGTACAACACTAAAAAAACAGAGCACTTGAAGCGGATATGATGCTGCAAGTGCTCTTTTCAATGTGCGCCCGCCGGGTCCACATCAAAAAGAAAAACAGGATTTCAGATGCAAAATGCAGCATAAAGAGGCACGGTTTTCTTATGATCTTCAAAAGCAAAGTTTTTCGCAGAGAGCTTAATGGCATAGGCGGGATGATAGGTATCCATATAAACCTTTAAACTTTTGGCCTTGGTATTGTCGGCGGATTTGACTTCTACAGGGATAAGCTGACCATCACGCTGAATAATAAAATCAACTTCCGCTCCGCGGGCAGATTCCCAGTAAAAGGTTTTGTAACCATTCATGGAAAGCTGCACATTCACATAATTTTCCACCATTCCGCCCTTAAAGTCATTCAGTTCCTCTACCATATAAAGAATATCGCTTGCTGCCAGATCTTTCTTGGCGCAGAGCAGGCCTGGATCCGATACATAAATCTTAAACGCATCAATATCGCGATAGTTTTCCAGAGGTTTTTTGATCTGTTCCACTCTGTAAACCTGGGATACGATACCGGACAGACAGAGCCACTCAATCGCGTTCTCAAACTCAGAAGCACGACCTCCTTTTTTTATCAACTTATATTGAAACCTTGTATTTTTCCGGGAGAGCTGTACGGTAATGTTGTCGTAGGCGAGTCTGGTTTTTTTGATTTCGTTTAAATTATTATACTTACTCATATCATTAAGATAACTTGCAAGAATAGTATCCTGCGTATGACGAATCAGGATGTAATCACCGGTTTCCGCAAACTGTTTTACACACTCGGGCATACCACCCACAACGAGATACTGGCGGTAAAGCTGCATAGCGATCTCATGGAGTGCCGACGGCATCGGTGTATCCGTCTGAAAGCACTCCCGGATCTGTTCCACGAGGCCATCCTGACCCATGGCAAACAGAAACTCTTCCATGTCCATGGGATACATCGTTTTCATGTCAACCTTGCCCACGGGAAAGGAAAATTTCGCCCGGTTGACAGCAACGCCAAGCAGACTGCCGGCCACAATAATATGGTAATCAGGTGCATCCTCACAGAAATATTTCAGTGAAGTGAGGGCACGCTCACAAAGCTGCACCTCGTCAAATACAATCAAAGTTTTCTCTTTTACAATCGTCTGCCCTGCAATATGGGATAATATTGGTATTAAATAATCAGGACTGATATTCTCCTCGAAGGTTTCATTCAGTTTTGGACTGGTTTCAAAGTTAAAGTAAGCAACATTTTCGTAGTGCTTTCTGCCAAACTCCAAAATGGAGTAGGTTTTTCCCACCTGCCTCGCACCCTGCAAAATAAGGGGTTTACGGTGTTCGTTATTCTTCCAGGATTCTAAGAAATCCATAATTTTTCTATACATAATTCACCCTCCTAAAAGGTATTTACCATAGTATAAATGATAATTGCGTAAAAATCAACAATTTATTAAGCAAAAATGACATTAAAAAACATGAATATTATATAAAAATTTGCATTATTCGACGCGAAAAGATCAGAAGCGACGCTGGACGGTACAGAAATAAAATTGTATATTTTTTGTATATCCGGTACATAAAACGAAACCCATCAGACGAAATCGGCCAGGCAGCGTGGGAGCCGCAGAATTTCAACGATTATAAAGTATACAGGATACAAACAAAGACAGGCAAAAACAAAAAGCACACCCCGGACTTCCGAAGTGATGAAATTTCAACGAAAAAAGCCGAGCGTACAGATTTTGTTCAGAAAATTCTATAATTATACATGATAAAGCGATAAAGTGATAATGAAATAAAGCGATAAAATAATGGAATTTTCTGAAAGCGTTCGACTGTTTTCGACGCTGAAATTCATTGAAAAAATCAGTCTTAGCGCAAAAAAGTATGGCATTGGGAGAGCAAAAATTGTATAATATCAGGTAAGAAAATGCCCCGTGGGAAGGGCGAATAAATATACATATTATGTATAAATACTTATGGGAAATGGAGAGAAAACTATGGCAGTATTCATGAACGGAAAAGACCTGACGGTAGAACAGGTCATCAGTGTATGCCGGTACAATGAAAAAGTGGAACTGACTGCGGAAGCGAAAGTCGCCGTACAGAAGGCCAGAGACTACATTGAAAAGAAACTGGAAGAAAAAGCTGTCATCTACGGACTGACCACAGGGTTCGGCAAATTCGCCAACGTGGTTATCTCCCAGGAGGAAACGGCGCAGCTGCAGAGAAATCTGATCATCAGCCATACCTGCGCCATGGGGGATCCATATCCGAGGGAATATGTGCGGGCGGCCATGCTCCTCCGGTGCAATGCACTTTCCAGAGGAAATTCGGGAATTCGTCTGGAAACCCTGCAGACTTTGATCGATATGCTGAATGCAGGAATTCATCCTGTGATTCCATGTAAGGGTTCGCTGGGGGCATCCGGCGATCTGGCGCCGCTTTCGCACATTGCGCTGGGGCTGATCGGGGAAGGTAAGGCAGAGTACAAAGGCGAGACTGTTGCTGCGTCAGATGCCATGAAGGAGGCGGGAATCAAGCCGGTGGTACTGGCAGCGAAGGAAGGTCTGGCACTGAATAACGGAACCCAGATGATGACGGCAGTGGGTGTGAACGTCCTCTGGGATGCCATGAAGCTGATGAAGGTAGCGGACATCGCAGGGGCGATGACGGCAGAAGCCCTTCACGGAATTACCAAGGCTTACGATCACAAGGTGCACGACCTGCGGGGACATCAGGGACAGAAGGATGTGGCAGAGAACCTGCTGACCCTTCTGGAAGGATCGAAGAATGCCTTCGATGTGCAGCCGTCCAAGGTGCAGGATCCATATACTTTAAGATGCATTCCGCAGATCCACGGGGCGTCCAGAGATGCCATCCGGTATGTGTATGAGGCAGTTTCCCGGGAAATCAATGCGGTAACGGATAATCCGATCGTCTTCCCAGATGAGGATGAAGTAATTAGCGGCGGAAACTTCCACGGACAGCCGATGGCACTGGCCTTTGACTTCCTGAAGATCGCCATTTCGGAACTGGCGGATGTTTCTGAGCGTCGGACGGAGCGCCTGGTGAATCCGGCACTGTCTGAGGGCCTGCCTGCCTTCCTGACCAAGCACGGCGGTGTCTGCTCCGGTTTCATGATCGCACAGTATGCGGCAGCCTCCATGGTTTCCGAAAACAAGGTCTACGACCATCCGGCCTGCGTGGACTCTATTCCGTCCTCCGGCAATCAGGAAGACCACGTTTCCATGGGTACCACCTCTGCCAGAACGGCGGCCATGGTGCTGGATAATGCACAGAAGGTCATCGGCATCGAGCTGGCCTGTGCAGCCCAGGGCATCTGGCTCCGTCAGGAGATTGGTGAAAGTCCGGTGGACAATCTGGCACCTGCCACCAGAGCGGCCTACGATTACATCCGGACTCTGTCTGATCCGGTAGACCAGGATGTGATCCTTCACGATGAGCTGGTGAAATTCGATGAAATGATTAAGAACGGAAAGCTTCTGGAAGCAGTTGAAGAAAAAGTGACACTGAAATAGATTTGAAACAGAAACGAAAGATGTTTTCACAGGAGGTAGAGATATGTTAGACAATAAGACCATTCAGGGAGCTATGACCATCCAGCTTGGAAATGAATATCCGGACTATCCGGCATTTCAGGAAGGTATACGCCGGGCCCCGGACCGGGGTTTCCGACTGACGAAGGCACAGACGAAGATCGCCCTGAAGAATGCGCTGCGTTATGTTCCGGAAGAACTGCATGAAAAGCTGGCGCCGGAGTTCATGGAGGAGCTGACCACCAGAGGCAGAATTTACGCATACCGTTACCGGCCGGAAGGACGGATCTACGGCAAGCCGATCAGCGAATATAAAGGAAAATGTCTGGCAGGAAAGGCCTTCCAGGTCATGATCGAAAACAACCTGGATTTCGAAGTGGCTCTGTATCCATATGAACTGGTTACCTACGGAGAGACCGGGCAGGTTTGTCAGAACTGGCTCCAGTACCGGCTGATCAAACGGTACCTGGAGGAACTGACGGAAGACCAGACGCTGGTAGTGGAATCCGGCCATCCGCTGGGTCTGTTCCCAAGCAAGCCGGAAGCACCGCGGGTCATCATCACCAACTCCATGATGATCGGTATGTATGACAATCTGGACGACTGGGAAATCGCAGAAGAAATGGGTGTGGCCAACTATGGACAGATGACCGCTGGCGGATGGATGTACATCGGACCGCAGGGCATCGTTCACGGCACCTTTAATACCATATTAAACGCAGGCAGAAAGTATCTGGGCGTACCGGAACAGGGAGATCTGGAAGGACACACCTTCGTCTCCTCCGGCCTTGGAGGCATGAGCGGCGCACAGCCGAAGGCAGCCAACATTGCAAACGCCGTGGGTATCTTCGCCGAAGTGGACCTGTCCAGAATCCAGACCCGCCACAATCAGGGCTGGGTGGATGTGATCATGGATGACATCGATGCAATCTTCAAGCTGGCCAGCGAGAAGGTGGCAGCGAAGGAATCCATCTCCATCGCATACCACGGAAACATTGTGGATCTGCTGGAAGCCGCAGTGGAAAAGAACTTTAAGATCGATCTGCTGTCCGACCAGACCAGCTGCCACAACGTATATAACGGAGGCTACTGCCCGGTGGGCATGACCTTCGAAGAAAGAACCCGCATGCTTCACGATGACCGGGAAACCTTCTGCAAGGAAGTGGATAAGACCCTGCACCGCCACTATCAGGCCATTAAGGCTCTGACCGAAAGAGGCACCTACTTCTTCGACTACGGCAACTCCTTCATGAAGGCTATGTACGATGCCGGAATTAAAGAAATCTCCAAAAACGGTTATGACGATAAAGACGGATTCATCTGGCCTTCCTATGTGGAAGACATCATGGGGCCGGTACTCTTCGACTACGGCTACGGTCCGTTCCGCTGGGTATGCCTCTCCGGCAAGCCGGAAGATCTGGATGCCACCGACCAGGCAGCCATGGACTGTATCGATCCGAGTCGGAGAGCACAGGACAGAGACAACTGGGTATGGATCCGCGATGCCAAGAAAAACAAGCTGGTGGTGGGAACCCAGGCCAGAATCCTGTATCAGGATGCCGAAGGCAGAACCCGCATCGCCCTCAAGTTCAATGAAATGGTCCGCGAAGGAAAGATCGGTCCGGTCATGATGGGAAGAGACCACCACGATGTATCCGGCACCGACTCTCCATTCCGTGAAACCTCCAACATCAAGGATGGTTCCAATGTGATGGCAGACATGGCGGTACAGTGCTTCGCCGGAAACGCAGCCAGAGGCATGTCCCTGTGCGCACTGCATAACGGCGGCGGCGTAGGCATCGGCAAAGCCATCAACGGCGGTTTCGGCCTGCTGCTGGACGGCTCAGAGCGGACTGACGAGATCATCAAGTCCGCCATGATGTGGGATGTCATGGGCGGCGTAGCCAGAAGAAACTGGGCGAGAAACGAAAACGCCCTGTCTACCTCTGTGGAATACAATAAGAACTATGCCGGCAAGGGACATATCACCATCCCGTTCCTGGCTGACGAGGACCTGGTCGAAAAGACCGTAGACCGGTTCGTGAAATAGGAGAAGACCATGTCAACCTTACTGATCAAAAATATCGGCTGCCTGCAGACCCCTGTGGGCAGCTTCTCCCACGGCGGTGAAAAGCAGGGGGAAAACGTGAAATTATACAACGCTTCGATTCTGATTGAAGACGGAATTCTTCGCAAAATCTGTTCGAACGGGGAACTTGCCTGCAGCGAAGCTGCGGCGGACGTGGTTCTGGATGCGGAGGGGAATCTGGTGACACCGGGGCTGGTGGAAGGACATACCCACATGATTTTTGGAGGATACCGGCAGAATGAAATTCCCCTGAAGCTGAAGGGTGCCGGCTATCTGGATATTCTCCGGGCCGGCGGCGGCATTCTGGATACGGTGAGAAAGACCCGCGCGGCCAGCTTTCAAGAGCTGTACGATAAGACAGAAGGCTTTCTGGACGAGATGATGGGACTGGGCGTGACCACCTGCGAAGCCAAGAGCGGCTACGGATTGGACTTCGAAACGGAAGTCAAGATGCTGGAGGTTCTGAAAAAACTCGATGTGGATCATCCGATGGATGTGGTGTCCACGTTTATGGGTGCCCATGCGGTTCCGGAAGAATATAAGGGGAAAGAGGATGCCTTTATTGACATGCTCTGCGAAACTGTGATACCTTATGTGAAGGAGCATAAAT
>JBJESY010000370.1:0-1543 GCA_051883035.1 Anaerovoracaceae bacterium
GGTGATCAGATGCATATTGGCTCCCGATTCCGCCACAGCAGCTCGCAGCCGGGCAAGCTTTGATACCGCAGTCTCTCCCGTCACCGTCAGAGGGATCTCATAGATCGGCTCTGCAAGGAGCGGCGGCCGTTCTTTCCAGATTTCGCCTACCAGATCCACGTCCCACTTCAGACGGTAGTTCTGTGCAAACCGATCTGCGGCCTGGCAGTCTACGACCCGTCCGTCGAAACCCAGACAGCTGCCGGCAGGCAGCTTCGCTCGAAGATATTCTTCTATGGTCGGCACACCCGGTTCCCGTTCTTTCATCAGCTGAATGCCGCTTCCGGCAAGCTGGGCTTCGGCCTGGAGAAAATACCGGCCGTCCGTCCACAGGCCGGCCCAGTCCCCCACCATCACCAGCAGGGTTCCTGCTGAGCCCGTAAACCCGGACATAAATTTCCGGCAGGTGAAATATTCGTTTACATACTCAGAGCCATGGAAATCCGTGGTCGGTATCAGATATGCGTCAATCCCCGCTTCCTTCATACGGCAGCGAAGCGCTTTCAATTGTTCTCTCATAAGAAATTTTCCCCCTCGTTTTCCGTTCTGTTTCTATTATAAACGTTTTTTTCTCCTGCTTCCAGACAGATTTGCCGATTTACTCTTTCGTGTTTACTGATTTATGCCTTTGCATGTTCCGTGCTGCCTGCTTCCTGCAGACCGCTCACCTTCTGGCGGCGCAGGCTGGCAAAGATCGAACCGGAAATATTATGCCACACGCTGAAAATGGCACCCGGCAGGGTGGCCAGAGGGTTGGCAGCGAAGTTGGCCGCAGCCAGAGAAACCGCCAGACCGCTGTTCTGCATGGCTACCTCGATGGCGATGGCCGTTTCCTTCTCATAGGAGGAGCCCAGCAGCTTTCCTGCACCCAGTCCCAGCAGCAGGCCGATGCCGTTGTGAAGGATTACCACCAGCAGCACCAGGGCGCCGCAGCTGAGGATCTTTTCGGCGTTATTTGCCACGATACCGGCGATGATCATGACGATGGAAACCACGGAGATCAGCGGCAGAATGCCGGAGATCTTCTGAATGAAGCTGCCGAACAGACTGTGAAGCACAATACCCAGCAGCACCGGTACCAGCACCACCTTCACCACGGAGGAAACCATGGCCAGGAAAGAAACCTCCACCCAGGCCCCGCCCAGCAGATAAACCAGCGCCGGTGTCATCAGTGGCGCGATCAATGTGGATACCGTCGTCATTCCCACAGACAGAGCCACATCACCGCCCGCGATATAGGTAATCACATTGGACGCCGTTCCGCCCGGGCAGCATCCTACCAGGATCACGCCCAGAGCCAGATCTGCCGGAAGATTCATCGCACTTGCCAGCAGCCATGCCGCCAGGGGCATGATGGTATACTGGGCGATACAGCCCACCAGCACCTCCTTCGGTCGGGTAAACACCACCTGCACATCCTTTCCGCTGATGGTCAGCCCCATGCCGAACATGGCAACTCCCAGGAACCATGAGGTATAGCTGGTGGCCCAGGCGAAGCCGGATG
>JBJESY010000371.1:0-1523 GCA_051883035.1 Anaerovoracaceae bacterium
GCATATAAAATTGCCAGGTTTACGGCGAAGCTGTTTTCCATCTCCATGCTGATTGCGGCGGTGGCTGGCTTCCTGGTGCTGATTATTCCGGATCTGATCGACAGCATCCTGGGAATCATCTATCAGCTGCCGGATACGGTGAACCGGCTGAACAACTGGTTTGTGGAAAACATTCAGGAAAATCCGGAGCTGGTGTCTCTGCTGCAGGGCAATCTGGAAAATCTGACGGACAAATTCCTGGAATGGTTCCAGGGACAGGTGCGGCCGGCGGTGGATATGGTGCTCAACGGTGTTTCGGTGGGCGTTATCAGCACGGTGAACCTGGTGTTTGACGGCTTCGTGGCCCTGATCATCTGCGTGTATGTGCTCAACAGCAAGGAAATGTTCCAGGCCCAGGCAAAGAAGGCTGTTCTGGCACTCTGCAGCCCACAGCGGGCGGAGGACATCTTTGAGCTGGGGTATCTGACCAACCGGACTTTCGGCGGCTTCATCAACGGCAAAATCATCGATTCCATCATCATCGGCATCATCTGCTTTATCGCCATGTCCCTGCTGGGGCTTCCGCTGGCGACGCTGATCAGCGTCATTGTGGGCGTGACCAACGTGATCCCGTTCTTCGGACCATTCATCGGTGCTGTTCCATCTGCGATTTTGCTGTTGATCGTAGATCCGGTGGCGGCGCTGAAATTCATCATTCTGGTTCTGGTGCTGCAGCAGGTGGACGGCAATATTATCGGACCGAAAATTCTGGGAGACAGTACAGGACTGGCCAGCTTCTGGGTCATGTTCGCCATTATCGTAGGCGGCGGCCTCTTCGGATTCGCCGGCATGATTCTGGGCGTTCCGTGCTTCGCCATCTTCTATATTTACATGACCCGGTTCATCAATAACCGGCTGGCGGCCAAGGGACGGCCGACGGACACGGCGGTGTATGAGACCTTTGACAAGTACAAAATCAATAAGGAGGATATCTTTGGAAAAGAACGATGCAATCCGGGCGGCGCAGGCGCTGGCGAACCGGTGGAAAACAGAGAACATTGCGGTGCAGACTGATGCACCCATGAGCAGATATACATCATTTAAGGCGGGCGGCAGTGCGGCGGTGCTGGTGAACGTATCGACGGAGGCAGAGTTGCGGCAGGTGCTGGCCGAGGTGGCGGAGGCCGGCGTGAAGGCCATGCTTCTGGGCAACGGCTCCAATACCTTGTTCCGCGACAGCGGCTATGACGGCGTGGTGATCCGGCTTTCTTCGGAGGGTGATTTCGGTCGGATGGTGCATGAAGGGAGCGGCAAAGTGCGCTGTGGTGCGGCCGTACTCCTTTCCTCCCTCGCAAAATATATCCTCTCGGAATCGCTCGCCGGATTTGAGTTTGCCAGCGGGATTCCGGGCAGTCTTGGCGGCGCGGTGTTTATGAATGCCGGGGCTTACGGCGGGGAAATGAAGGATGTGCTGGTCGCCGTCCGGGCGGTTTCGCCGGACGGCGGGCAGGTGCGGGAGTTTTCTGCCGGAGAGCTTGCACTGG
>JBJESY010000372.1:0-1516 GCA_051883035.1 Anaerovoracaceae bacterium
AGGGATTCCTCGGCAAATACACCACAGAGCTGCCGGATGATGAATAGAATAGGGTAAGACGAGAGCCAGGGCGATCATTCGTCCTGGCTCTTTTCGTTTGCAATCCGTTCATACTCTCTGCAGACCATGGCTTCCAGCCAGCCTGACGGTGACCGTTTACCTGCTTCCCAGTCCTGCTGGGTGCGGGTAGGGATTCCAAGCAGATCTTTTACCTGCAGTTGGGTCAGGCCGAGGGCCTTCCTGGTCTCTTTAATTTTACTTTCCACGTCGGTTCCTCCTGAAATAGTGCAATGCAGCCTTCGCCAGCAGTACGATGCCAAGAGATACAAAAGCTACACCGAAGTAGTATAATATACCGTGTTCCATTTTGATTGACACATGGTATCTGATGGAGTACAATGGAATCGGAATGGGGAGCTTGCGCTCCCCGCCTGTCATATCAGATATTCGTCTATCAGTATGAGCAGGGTTCCGACGATTAGAGCTACTAAACCGTTGGCTGTGAGTTCCTTTAGGTTTAGCGGCTCTTTCTTTTTACTGTGCTTACCCATCCATGTGCTTTCCTCCTTTCGTCTTTCTTTAATTATATTATACACGCAATGCGTGCATAAGTCAAGAAAAAAGTTCTAAAAAAACCAGAGAATTTTTGTTTACAATAAACTACGATAAAATCGAAAAAATAAAATACATTTTTTTCCGTAAATAATATATAAATATGTAAAATACTGAAAAATAAAGGTATAAAAATGTTGAAATTTCAAGGTTTAAATGTGTTCATACGCAAAAGCCGTCCGGACCTCCGTATGGCATTTGCATATGATTTATAGACGAAATGAAATATCGATGGAATCATCAGGCCGGGAGAACGTAATATTTTCAACGATTCCGGCGATTGCATCGTGCTTCTCCTGTATGCTGTGGTCGCCTTTCAGCAGGGCAGCGACGCAGGAGATCTTCTCCTGCACCTTTTCGGCAGGTTGGTAGACAATACTGGCCTGCTGCTCCGCTTCTTTCGACCGCAAATCGTCTATCTCGCGGACGATTCTCTTCTTGTTATCCGAATACTCCCCTATGGTATCGATTCCTTCCGTATAGGCCAGTTTGGCCCGTTCTAACATCTTCTCAAGTCGTGCAATCATCGGCCCGTAGTCGACAGTCTGCGGATTCTCCGGCACCCGGGTATTATCCCGGACAAAATCTGCCGTCACGGTGACCTGCTCGATGGCGGAGATCACCGCTGACTCCAGCTTCTTTGCGCTGATAAAGTGGGACACAGTGCAGAATCCGTGAGCGTATTTGTGGCACTGAAAGCCGCCGTGGGCATTGGAGTATACCAGAGTGGCGCCGCAGCTGCTGCACTTCACCATCCCGGACAGCCAGTGCTTCATCACGTCGGACGGTTTGCCGCCTTTCTTCCGGACAGCCTTCTGCTGCTTCAGCTTTTCCGCCGCCGCATTGAAGAGGTCCTCGGGCAGGATCGGCGGGAAGTCTCCTCTGGCGGTGATGGTTTTCGGAT
>JBJESY010000373.1:0-1504 GCA_051883035.1 Anaerovoracaceae bacterium
CGACGACAGAAAAGTCGGCCAGCCGGAAATCCTGGAAAAACAGAGAATCTGCGAAGCATACGGTGCAGAAGTTGTACAGCTGACCGTAGGTCCTGAACTGTTCTCCACTCACCTGAGCCTGCTGGAAGACACCGGATACTTCAACGCATCCCTGTATACTCCGTTTGGCATCGCAGGTGTGGAAACTCTGGGTTATGAAATCGCAGAACAGTGCAGAGAAAGATTCGGTAAGGATCCGGATGTGGTAGTCTGCACCAACGCCGGCGGCGGAAACCTGACCGGTACTGCAAGAGGCCTGAGAAAGGCCGGCGCCAATGATACCAAGGTTTACGGCGCATGCATCGACCTGTCCGGACTGCATATGGCATCCGATAAGGACTTCAACAAGAAATCCTGCACCACCGGTCACACCGGTTTCGGTCTGCCGTTCGTAACATGGCCGGATCGTTCCGACTGCCCGAGAAATGCAGCCAGAACTCTGAGATACATGGACAGACTGGTTACCGTAAAGCAGGGTGAAGTATTCTACATCACCCAGGCTCTGGCTGTTCTGGAAGGATACGAAAGAGGACCTGCCGGAAACACTTCCCTGACTGCTGCATTCGCACTGGCACAGGAAATGGACGAAGACCAGATCATCGTTGTACAGGAAACGGAATACACCGGAGCCGGTAAGCACGTTATGCCGCAGCTGACCTTCGCAAAGGAAAACGGCATTGATGTAAGATTCGGAAATCCGGACGAAGAAGTACCGGGCAAGTCCCTGGTATTCCCTGCAGATCCTTCTCAGATCAAGGCAAGAGACTTCGATCTGGAACACGCAAAGAAGTCCTACATCAAGAACTGCGTGAAGAATTACCATATGGAAAAGGCTACCGAAGAAGATATCAAGTATATCATGGAAGAAATCAGAAAAGACAGAGATTTCGTCGTAGCTGAACTGAAGGGTCACGGTGTGGAAGCTGAATAATCCTTTCCAAAATCCATAAAGAAAGCCATCAAAATATCCCCGGGGAGCTTGCTTCTCCGGGGATTTTTCATAGGAAAAAGGCGCTGAACTAATTCAGCGCCACATAATTCTTATCTACGTCGATGACCGCGAAGAAGGTTTGATTGTATGCCTGAATCCGGTCATTGAATATTTTTTGAAGCTCTGCTTCACTCATCTTGCAGTCGTGGTTGATGACAATATCAAAAATCACGTTGGTGTGGGTGGGACCTGCCACAAACCGCAGATCGTGGAAACTCAGTACGCCGGGCAGGGTGGAAATGGTATCCCGAATCAGCTCTGACAGCGGCGCGCGGTTTGGGTCGTCTGTCTTCACCGGATCCATATGCACCGTGATGTTGATGTTCAGATCCTTCTGCAGGCGGTGCTCGATATTGTCGATCAGGTCATGACTGACCATCACATCTTCCGAAGCGTCCACTTCGATATGCAGAGAGGCGAAAATCTTGCCCGGTCCGTAGTTATGTACCACCAGGTCATGGATTCCAAGGGCAC
>JBJESY010000374.1:0-7292 GCA_051883035.1 Anaerovoracaceae bacterium
AGGGAATGTGCCGTCTTTTACCTCCTGGATATATGCCTGGAAGCCTTCCCGCATGACAGTACCCACGTCGGCGAAATGCTTTACGAATTTCGGCTTGAAATCGCTGAACACAGCCAGCATGTCCTGATAGACCAGAACCTGTCCGTCGCAGTCCGGACCTGCACCGATGCCGATGGTCGGGATGGAAATGGATTTTGTAATCAGTGCCGCCAGCTTCGCCGGAACGCACTCCAGCACTACCGCAATCGCACCGGCTTCTTCCACGGCCTTCGCTTCCTCCAGAATCCTTTTCGCCGCTTCTTCACTCTTTCCCTGCACCTTGAAACCGCCAAAGGCGTTGACGGACTGCGGTGTCAGACCGATATGGGCTACCACCGGAATCTGGGCGTCGGTGATGGCACGAATCTGCGGGCATACAGCTGCACCGCCTTCCAGTTTAACGGCCTGGCAGCGACCTTCTTTGATTAGGCGGCCTGCGTTGACCACCGCATCATACACGGAGGTCTGATAGGACATGAACGGCATATCGCCGATGACCAGGGCATTCTTCGCCCCTCTTGCCACGGCTGCCGTATGATGGATCATATCTTCCATGGTCACGGACAGGGTGTCCTCATAGCCCAGCATGGTCATGCCCAGGGAATCTCCCACCAGAATGGTGTTGATGCCGCACTGATCCATCAGCTTGGCGGTGGAATAATCGTATGCGGTCAGCATGGTGATCTTATCTCCATCTAATTTCTGCTGTTTTAATGTTGCTACTGTATTTTTCATTTCTGTTCCTCGTTTCCTTTCAGTATTTCTTTCACGGTTCTATAGTCTCTTTCCGGATGTTTCTTCTCTGCCATTTCCACCAGCACCCGGGAAAGTCCTTCATATATTTTCCTGATTTCCGTCAGGTTCTCTTCTTCCATGGCATCAAGATGCTTTCGTACGGTCTCCGCATCTCCCCGCTCGATGGGTCCGGTCAGCGCTTCCACCGGTCCTACCTGACCGATCTTCAGGGCATTTCCTGTGATCAGCGGTGCCAGCGCTGTCTCCGCATCTTCCCGTGTGAAGCCGCAGGTGGTCAGAAGCTGTACGCCCAGCTCTGCCAGTGCTGCCATCTGGTTGCTCACCATGACAGCCGCCGCATGGTAGATGGCTTTTTTCTCCGAATTCTCCATGATGGTCACCCGGTTACCCAGACTTCGGAACACCTCCGCCATCTCCTCCAGATGGGCCTGGCTTCCTTCTATGGTGAAATGGGCTTTTCCAAGGTCCTTCCAGGACGTATATCTGTCACTGACTGCATAAAGGGGATGGATCGAATACCGACAGGCTCCCCTGTCTTCGGCATGAAAAAAAACGGCCGAAGAAACCGAGCCGCTGCAATGACATATGTTTTTTCCTTTTACCGTCAGATCGCCCATGTCATCCCATACATCCGCGATGGCCCCGTCGGGCACCGTGATGAAAAGGGTATCACTGTCTTTCACAATATCTGCTAAGTTCTCAAAAAAACCGGTTGCCGTAAATTCCGATGCTTCTTTCGCAGATGCCGGATTCCGGCTGTAATAGCCTGTCACCGGTATTCCGTGCTCCACCAGGTACTTTCCCAGTGAAAAACCGACTTTTCCTGCTCCTATGATTCCTGCTCTCATACCCATCACCTCCTGCAAATTTCCGTGATGATACAAGGGCGGATCTTCCTGTCAGTGCCGCTCCGCTATCCCGGATGCCGCCCGCAGTACTCCAATAAAAGAAATGTTTCATATGTTCAGGTACAGCTTCGTTTCGAATACTATCCTACAGGCAACTATAACACAAATTGAGGGAAAAGTACAGAAAATCTTATTCGCGTTCGAATCCCTTTTCAATCGTAAAAAAAAAATGAAGTCCGAAGACTTCATTTTCTCTGGTGCGGTCTAAGGGATTCGAACCCCCATGGTCTCCCACACGGACCTGAACCGTGCGCGTCTGCCAATTCCGCCAAGACCGCATATTCATTTTTATTTGCTTTCTTTGCCGAACGCAAGATTTATTATACTACCCTTATCTCCAAAAAGCAAGCACTTTTTTCATTTTTTTATAAATATTTTTACATTTTTTCATGTCTTCCCGTCAGGCTACTGACACGCAACAGATCGACAGCCTGCTCTGCATACCGCATGCACAGCAGGCTGGTTTTCCTTTCCTCACGAAATCTCAATCTTCTTCCGCGCAAGTCGGCTGTAGACGCTGCGGCGAAGCAGAGCGTACAGAACGGAAAACAGCGGAATGAAAAACACGATGCCGAAGATGCCCGATACGCTTCCGCCGACCACAACGGCCAACAATGTCCAGATGGCAGGAAGGCCCACCGAGCCGCCCACTACCCGCGGATAGATCAGGTTTCCTTCAATCTGCTGCACCACGAAGAAAATGATGACAAACCACAGCACCTTGGCCGGGGCTTCCACCAGAATCAAAAGGATGCCGAACACCAGACCGATAAATGCTCCCACAAACGGGATCAATGCCATGGCGCCGATAATGACGCCGATGGTGATGGCGCAAGGGAATCCGCCCACCAGAAGCACCACGCAGAACATGGCGCCCAGAATCACCGCTTCCAGGCACTGCCCGGACAGGAAACTGCTGAAGGTTTTATAGGACAGGCTTGCGATATCACAGATTTCGTCTGCCCAGGATTTTTTCAGATAGGCATAGGCCAGCTTCTTTGCCTGCTGCCCCAGCTTCTTCTTATTCAGCAGAATGTAGATGGCGAACACCAGGCCGAAACCGATGTTGGACAGCACGCTGACCACACTGCCGGCCGCAGTTCCCGCAGTGGACAGGATGGTTCCCATATTGCTCTGCAGCTCGCCCAGTATCGACTTGATATCGATTCGGTTCAGGGCGTTTTCAATCATCGAGGTATCGATGTGATGGGCCTTCAGATAAGCCAGCCACTTCGGGTATTCCTCCATGACCCCCATCACCAGCGTCCGTATGGAATCTGCCAGATTCGGAAAGATCACGCCGGAAATGAAGCTGATCACCATGACGAACAGCACCAGGGTCACCACCAGGCAGACCGGTCCTTTGCACCGCGTCAGGAAATGAAGTCCCTTGCGGCTGCTGAGACGGTCACACTGCTTTTCGAAAAAGTGCATCGGCACGTTCAAAATAAATGCGATGACGCCGCCCACAATCAGCGGCATGAACAGACTGACCACAGCCCAGACCTTTGTCCCCACGATATCCAGGTGAGACAGCCCCACGAAAGCTGCCGCACCGATGAGGATCAGCAGCAAAATCTCCCGAAAAGACAGACCACTTCCTTTATTTTCTATACTATCTTTCTTTTCTCTCAAAATCCATTCCCCCCATTTCCACCGAAACAGTCCGGCGCACATATTTTGCGGAGTCTATTTCATTGTGATATCGGCACGCTTCACTCGTTCCGGAATGTACAGATAGTCTTCCTTCGGCCAGCCCACCAGGAGTCCGCCGTAAAAGCTGTGCTTCTCCGGAATGCCGAAGTATTCCTGCAGCGCAGGGATCGTGTTTGCAAAACGGGTCAGGTAGCCGGCCCAACAGGTGCCCAGTCCCTTTGACTGGAGCATCAGGTCCGCATAGTCCAGCGCCAGAGCAGTATCCACCGACGGGTTGATGGCCCGGTCTCTGGCGTATGCCAGAATGACGGTATTGGCCTTTCCCAGCACCATATTATTTCCCCGGGCATATTCGGAGATCACCTCCGGGCTCTGCCCGGTTTCCTTCAGCCAGGCCAGAATATCGGCCATGATGGCGTCCAGCTTTTCCCTGCCCTGAATCACGATATATCTGGCAGGGTGCTGGTTCTTGGCGCTGGGTGCCCAGGCTGCCGTTTCCAGTGCATGACGGATTACAGCCGGATCCACCGGATCCTCCCGGAAGTCCCGGTAAGACCGGCGTGTCAACAGGAAGCTCTCCAGATCTTCGACGAAGGTGTCAGACACCACCGGCTTTTCTTCGGCAATCATCATCGGCTTGCCGTCAAACTCTATGGCCCCTTCGGGGCAGACAATCCCGCAGTGCATGCATTTTGCACAGCCGACGGCTTTATCCTCCTGCACCACCGGCCGGCCGTCTCTGGCCTCGAGAATCGTCCAGATACATACGCGGGTGCACTGAAGGCACCCGACGCATTTATTCGAATCAATTTTTATCATGAACAGTCTCCCGCAATCTTACTTGAAGTATTTCACTGCGGATTCGAACATCTTCATGTCGAATTCACCAATCACATTCTTATACAGGCCGTATCCGATTCGTTCGGAGTGACCCATCTTACCGAATACCCGGCCATCCGGTGAGGTAATGCCCTCGATGGCGCAGACGGAGTTGTTCGGGTTGAACTGAATCTGATCCGTCGGATTGCCTTCGAAGTCCACGTACTGGGTCGCAATCTGTCCGTTTTCCGCCAGCTGCCGTACCACGTCATCGTTTGCCAGGAACCGTCCTTCTCCGTGGGAGATGGCTACGGTATAGATCTCACCCGGCTGTGTAGCGGCCAGCCATGGGGACTTGTTGGAGGCAATTCTGGTTCGAACCAGTTTGGACTGATGGCGTCCGATGGTGTTATAGGTCAGTGTCGGGCAGTTTTCATCGGTGTCGATGATCTTGCCATAAGGTACCAGACCCAGCTTGATCAGCGCCTGGAAGCCGTTGCAGATACCAGCCATGAGGCCGTCTCTGTTTTCCAGCAGATCGGTGACACCTTCCTTGATCATCTCATTGCGGAAGAAGGCAGTAATAAACTTGCCGGAACCGTCCGGTTCGTCACCGCCGGAGAAGCCGCCAGGGATGAATACCATCTGTGCTGTCTTCAGTTTGGCCGCGAACTCTTCCACGGACCGGGCTACCGCTTCACTGGTCAGGTTGCGCACCACGAAAATCTCTGCCTCCGCACCGGCCTTTTCCATGACCATAGCGGTATCGTATTCGCAGTTGGTGCCAGGGAATGCAGGAATCAGAACCTTCGGACGTGCCGTCTTCAGGGCTGGTGCAATTACCTTGCGTTCATCTTCCTTACAAGTATATGTGAAGGTTTCGATTTCTTTGCCCGGCATTTCCAGATTGCAGGTGAATACCGGTTCCAGTTTTTCTTCGTATGCTTTTTCCAGTGCGTTCAGGCACAGGCTTTCTTCGCCCCGGGCGATGGCATAGTCTGCCGTCACGCTGCCGAGCAAAATCGCCCCTGCCGGCATCTCTGCGTCCTCTGCTGCTTCCAGCAGGAAGGCACCGTAGTTGTAGCCGAAGATTTCTTCGTTGGAAATACCTGCTTCATATCGGAATCCAAGCTCGTTTCCGAGGGCCATCTTCAGCACGCCTTCTGCTGCTCCGCCGAATCCCGGTGTCCAGGCGGAAACCACCTTGCCGTCAGAGGTCAGTGCGAAGACTTCGTCGTACAGCTTCATCAGGGATTCTGCCGTCGGCAGGCCCTCTTCATCCAGCTCCGGCTTCAGCAGATATACCTTGTGGCCGGCTTCCTTGAATTCCGGCGAAATGATATGATCTACGTGTTCATCGGTTACTGCGAAGGATACCAGAGTCGGTGGTACGGTCAGCTGCTCGAAGGTGCCGGACATGGAGTCCTTGCCGCCGATGGCTGCGATGCCCAGACCCAGCTGTGCCTTCAGGGCGCCCAGCAGTGCCGACACCGGCTTGCCCCAGCGTCTGCTGTCTTTTCCAAGCTTTTCGAAATATTCCTGGAAGGTCAGGTAGACATCCTCAAACTTGGCACCGGTGGCCACCAGCTTGGATACGGATTCCACCACGGCCAGATATGCACTGTGGTACGGGGATTTTTCGGCAATATACGGGTTATAGCCCCAGGACATGAGGGAGCAGGTGGTGGTGTACTTGCCTTCCACCGGAATCTTGTGGACCATGGCCTGAATCGGCGTCTTCTGCTTCTTGCCGCCGAACGGCATCAGCACTGTGCCGTGACCGATGGTGGAGTCAAACCGCTCTGACAGTCCTCTTCTGGAGCAGACGTTCAGGTCGGACGCCAGGGCCTCATACTGTGCCTTGAATCCGCCGCTGACCGGCTTCTTCCAGTCTTTCGGTGCGGCGCATTCCACTTCGATATGCTTTTCAGCACCGTTGGAGTCCAGGAATTCTCTGGAGATATCTACGATGGCCTTGCCGTTCCACATCTGTACCAGACGCGGTTCTTCCGTTACCACTGCAACCCGGGTTGCCTCCAGGTTTTCGGCGGCTGCAAGGGCCATAAACTTTTCTTCGTCTTCTGCTGCAACCACCACTGCCATTCTTTCCTGCGATTCGGAAATAGCCAGCTCGGTGCCGTCCAGACCTTCGTATTTCTTCGGTACCTTATTCAGGTCGATGAGAAGGCCATCCGCCAGTTCGCCGATGGCAACGGAAACACCGCCTGCACCGAAGTCGTTGCAGCGCTTAATCAGCAGGGAAGCTTCCTTGTTGCGGAACAGCCTCTGCAGCTTTCTTTCTTCCGGTGCGTTACCCTTCTGTACCTCTGCACCGCAGGACTCCAGGGATTCCAGGGTATGAGACTTGGAAGATCCGGTTGCACCGCCGCAGCCGTCCCGTCCGGTCTTGCCGCCCAGGAGGATGATCACATCACCCGGTACCGGCCGTTCCCGACGCACGTTTTCAGCCGGAGCCGCACCGACTACCGCACCGATTTCCATTCTCTTTGCCGCATAGCCGTCGTGGTACAGCTCATCCACGATACCGGTGGTCAGACCGATCTGGTTGCCGTAGGAGGAATATCCTGCAGCCGCCGTGGTCACGATGGTTCTCTGCGGCAGCTTGCCTTCCATGGTTTCGCTCACCGGCTTCAGCGGATCTGCCGCGCCGGTTACACGCATGGCGGCATACACATAAGACCGTCCTGACAGCGGGTCACGGATGGCACCGCCCACGCAGGTGGCAGCGCCGCCGAACGGCTCGATTTCTGTCGGATGGTTATGGGTTTCATTTTTAAACAGCAGCAGCCAGTCCTGCGCCTCGCCTTCCACGTCCACCTTGATTTTCACGGTGCAGGCGTTGATTTCTTCAGATTCGTCGATTTTCGGCAGCTTGCCTTCCTTTTTCAGAACCTTGGCTGCAATAGTACCGATGTCCATCATGTTGATCGGTTTCGTTCTGCCGATTTCCGTTCTTGCATCCAGATACCGCTGCCATGCCTTTTCCAGGGTCGGATCCTCGAAGGTCACCTTATCGATGGTGGTGGAGAAGGTGGTGTGACGGCAGTGATCGGACCAATAGGTGTCGATCATGCGAATTTCCGTAATGGTCGG
>JBJESY010000375.1:0-7204 GCA_051883035.1 Anaerovoracaceae bacterium
GCGTGACCGAAGTCACGCCGCACCCCTTGAAAACTCAAGGTTTTCACCATTTTTTCATTTTACTGTTTTACGACCACCCGGCTGAAGCCGGAGAGCTTTTTTCGCGATATATTTCCGTATCATTACACAGAACCCAGGTATTCCTCGAGTGTGATGCCAAGTTCTGTAATTTCCCTGGCAGCATCCACGCCCACATAACGGATATGCCACGGCTCGTACATGTAGCCGGTGATGTCTTCCTTTCCCTTCGGATAGCGGATGATAAAGCCGTATTCACTGCAGTGCTCCGTAATCCAGGCACCGTCCGGGTAATCGGTGTAATTCTGTGAAAGACCCCAGTTCATGGAGGCGCTGGTCACATCGATGGCGTAGCCGGTATGGTGCTCGCTCTGGCCCGGATAGGCGAACATCTTTTCCGTATATTCCTTGCCGTTGGCAGCAAGAGAGTTGTTATACAGGCTTTCCTGCAGTGCATAACTTCGGTAAGCGGAGCAAATGGCGAAATTCAGCCCTTCTTTTTTCGCATCCGCCAGCATGGAAAGATACGCATCGTAGGCTTCCCGCTTCACCTTCAGATTTTGATTGGTGGAAAGCGAGCCGTCGATATCCACCATGTCCGTCGGGTAGTAGTCCCGGGATACGGCGTATTGTTTATTCACCAGAACGAAAAGATTCCCGTCATCCTCCGTCCGCACATCGGTGCTGGCCGGTGCCTGCGGTCTGGTTGTTTCGTTCGGATCCTCCGATGCAGCCGGATCCTGAGAATCGACGGGATCCTCAGCATCACCGGGTTCCTGAGCATCACCGGGTTCCTGAGAATCACCGGGGTCCGCGGTGTCGTCAGCGTCTCCGGAATCTCCGGTCTGGGATGCATCCGGTGCATCCGGCAGCTGGTTTCCTTCACTTTGATCCCTGTCTCCCAGAAGAAAAACGGCAAGGACAATGAGGATTACAGCAAGCAAGATTCCCATCAAAATATAAAATCGCGGTGTTACCTTCCAATGCTTCTTTTTTTCTGTTCTCATGGAAATTTCCCTTCTGAAAATAGTGAATATGGTCACTTCAGCCGGTTTTCATTTCTGCCGGCGACATGGTGAAAAAAAGGGCACCGGCCATGCCGGCACCCTTTTCGAGATGTTCGATTAATATACGTTTCTGCGGGTGTAAGAAGTATGAAGCAGTTCATGGGCCTTATGACCGCCTGGTTCTCCCAGATAGTTGTCATACAGATCCTTCATGATCGGATTTTCATGACTCTTACGCAGTGTCATTGCAGCATCTTCGCTGTACAGGGCCTTTGCTCGGTCTGCACGCAGGTCGGTGAAGTTTCTCACTTCGCCCGGCTGATGCGGCTGACCGCCGCCGTTTACACAGCCGCCCGGACAAGCCATGACTTCGATGAAGTCATAGTTGGCTTCGCCGCTCTTTACACGGTCAAGGAGCTTAGCTGCATTGGACAGACCGGAGGTTACAGCAACCCGTACCTTGGTGCCTGCCAGATCGTATTCTGCTTCCTTGATGGCTTCCGTACCGCGGACTTCATGGAATTCAACCGGATCGCAAGGCTTGCCGGTAACCACTTCATATACGGTACGAAGTGCAGCTTCCATTACGCCGCCGGTGGCGCCAAAGATATGACCTGCACCGGAAGCGATGCCCAGGAACGGATCAAACTCTTCATCCGGAAGATCGGTGAACATCAGGCCTGCCTTGCGGATCATAGCAGCCAGTTCTCTGGTGGTCAGAGAAACGTCGATGTCAGGCAGTCCGTTTTCGGAAAGCTCTTCTCTGCTGACCTCAAACTTCTTCGCCGTACAAGGCATGATGGATACGATGACGATGTCCTTCGGATCGATGCCGTGTTTTTCTGCATAATAGGTACGAACCATGGCACCGAACATACCCTGCGGGCTCTTGCAGGAGGACAGGTTCTCGATCATATCCGGATAATAGGTTTCGCAGAACTTCACCCAGCCCGGTGAACAGGAGGTAATCATCGGCAGCTTGCCGCCGTTCTGCAGACGGTGCAGGAATTCGGTACCTTCTTCCATGATGGTCAGGTCAGCCGCTGTATCCACGTCGAATACCTTATCGAAGCCCAGACGACGGAGTGCGGTTACCATCTTGCCTTCTACGTTGGTACCCACCGGCATGCCGAAGCATTCACCCAGCTGTGCACGAACGGAAGGTGCGGTACCTACCACCACATGCTTGGTTGGATCTGCGATGGCAGCCCATGCCTTTCCGGTATCATCCCGCTCGGTCAGTGCACCGGTCGGGCAGACAGCGATACACTGTCCGCAGTGGATACAGGAGGTTTCTGCCAGAGGCATATCGAAGGAACAGCCGATGTGGGAATCAAATCCGCGGTCGTTCGGTCCGATGACGCCGACAAACTGGTTCTTTCTGCAGGTTGCGACGCAGCGGCGGCAGAGGATACACTTGGAATTGTCACGGATCAGATGGATGGAAGATGCATCCACATCCGGCTTCAGATCAAATTTACCATACTTATATTCGTCCACACCGTATTCGCGGCAGAGAGCCTGCAGTTCGCAGTCTGTGGAACGAGGACAGGACAGGCAGTCCTTTCTGTGGTTGGAGAGGAGCAGCTCCAGGGTCGCCTTGTGGGAACGCTGTACAGCAGGGGTGTTGGTGAAAACTTCCATTCCCTCTGTTACAGGGTAAACACAGGAGGTAACCAGAGAGCGGGCCCCCTTCACTTCTACGAGGCACATTCTGCATGCGCCGATTTCATTGATATCTTTTAAGTAACATAATGTCGGGATGCGGACACCGGCTTCTCTTGCAGCTTCCAGAACTGTACTTCCGGCCGGCACTTCCACAGGAATCCCGTTGATTGTCAGTTTAACCATGCTCACGATTCACAGCTCCTTTCCTTAACCCTTGATGATGGCGCCGAATTTACATTTTTCAAGGCAGGCACCACACTTGAGACATTTATCCTTATCGATGACATGCGGTTCACGCAGATTGCCGCTGATGGCAGCTGCAGGACATACATGCGAGCAGGCTGTACAGCCGCGGCATTTGTCAGGAAGGATCTGATAGGAAAGCAGTTCCTTACATACGCCGGCAGGACATTTCTTATCTACCACGTGAGCGATGTATTCATCACGGAAGTAACGCATGGTGGACAGTACCGGATTCGGTGCGGTCTGACCCAGTGCACAGAGGGAGTTGGCCTTGATATCGTAAGCCAGCTGTTCCATTTCATCCAGTGTTTCCAGCGTGCCCTGACCGCTGGTGATCTTCTCCAGCATTTCCAGCAGACGCTTGGTTCCGATCCGGCAGGCAGTACATTTACCGCAGGATTCGTCCACGGTGAATTCCAGGAAGAACTTGGCGATATCGACCATACAGGTGTCTTCATCCATGACGATCAGACCGCCGGAGCCCATCATGGTGCCCACGGCAGCCAGATTTTCATAATCGATCGGTGTATCGATCAGGGAAGCAGGAATGCAGCCGCCGGACGGACCGCCGGTCTGTGCAGCCTTGAACTTCTTTCCGTTCGGAACGCCGCCGCCGATATCTTCCACAACTTCCCGGAGCGTGGTACCCATAGGGATTTCTACCAGACCGGTATTATTGATCTTGCCAACCAGACAGAATACCTTGGTTCCCTTGGATTTTTCCGTACCCATGGAAGCAAACCAGTCGGCACCCTTCAGAATGATCTGCGGAATGTTGGCATAGGTTTCTACGTTATTTAAAATGGTCGGAACCGCAAACAGACCCTTTACAGCCGGGAATGGCGGACGAGGTCTCGGTTCGCCGCGGTGACCTTCGATGGAGGTCATCAGTGCGGTTTCCTCACCGCATACGAATGCGCCGGAGCCCAGGCGGAGTTCGATATCAAAGTCAAATCCGGATCCGAAGATGTCCTTGCCCAGGAATCCCATTTCACGGGACTGGTTGATTGCAATCTGCAGACGGTGGATTGCGATTGGGTATTCCGCACGCACATAGATGTAGCCCTGATGGGAACCGATGGCATAACCTGCGATGGTCATGGCCTCCAGTACCACATGTGGGTCGCCTTCCAGAACGGAACGATCCATGAATGCGCCCGGGTCACCTTCATCGGCGTTGCAGCAGACGTATTTCACCGGGGCGTCGCCCATGGCAAACTGCCACTTAGTTCCGGTAGGGAAGCCGGCGCCGCCTCTACCGCGAAGGCCGGAAGCCTTTACGATATCCACAACTTCCTGCGGGGTCATCTGGGTCAGTACGCGGCCCAGTGCTTCATACCCGTCTACGGCGATATATTCCCGGATATCTTCCGGATTGATGACACCGCAGTTGCGCAGTGCCACACGCTGCTGCTTCTCATAGAAGCGGGTCTGATTCAGACTCTTGATGGCTTCTTCGTCCATGGCGTCCTTATGAAGCAGCCGCTTTACGATCCTACCCTTCAGCACATGTTCTTCCACGATTTCCTTCACGTCATCTGGCTTCACCTTGGAATAGAATACGCCTTCCGGATAAATAATCATAATCGGTCCCATTTCGCAGAGGCCGAAGCAGCCGGTCCGGACCACTTTCACTTCCTGATCCAGGTCATGATAGGCCAGTTCCTTCTTCAGATTTTCCAGAATATCTTCTGAATGGGAGGAGGAGCAGCCGGTACCACCGCAAACGAGAATATGCATTCTGATTCTGTCCATAGTTTCAGTCCTCCTTTATTTGTGTTCCTGCTGCTGTACCGCGCCGATGGTGTATTCGGTTACCACCCGACCGTTTACCAGATGTTCCGCAACCACTTTAGCGGCCTTTTCCGGATCCATCAGCACGTATGTAACCTTTTCCTCGCCCGGAACATACACTTCAACAACAGGCTCATATTTACAGATGCCGATGCAGCCCGTCTGGGTTACCATGACACCCTGTAATTTGCGTTTCGCAACTTCGTCTACAAATGCAGCCAGAACGGGACGGGCGCCTGCGGCGATTCCGCAGGTTGCCATGCCGACTACCACGCGGGTATCATCGGAAGCATCTTGACGCATATTTACGCTGGACTTCATTTTTTCTCTCAGTTCAGCCAGTTCTGCAAGAGATTTCATTTTTCTAACCTCCAAAATTCTGTTCAATCGTTTGTGAAATCTGTCGTTCTGTTTCGCACCGCATTACTTCAGATATTTTCCGAGAATGGCAGTCACATCGTCCTTGGTTACCTGACCATACACTTCGTCGTTGATGGTCATAACCGGAGCCAGTCCGCATGCGCCGATGCAGCGGGTAGTGGAAACAGAGAATTCGCCGTCTGCGGTAACCCCGCCCGGTTCAATCCCCAGCGTCTCGCATACTTTGTCCAGAACCGCACCGGCCCCTTTTACATAGCATGCAGTACCCAGACAAACGGAAACTTCGTTCTTTCCTTTCGGGTTCAGGGTGAACTGTGAGTAAAACGTACATACACCGTAAACTTCAGCCAGAGGAAGGTTCAGGCCTTCAGCAATCATCTGCTGAACCTCAATAGGCAGATACCCATAGATGTCCTGTGCCTGCTGCAGAACCGGCATGAGAGCCCCCGGAATATCCCGGTGACTGGCGATGACAGCCTTTAGCTTTTCTTCCTGCTCTGCGGTACCCTGAAATGGTACAACGGTCTTTTTCTTTGCCAATTTCAAAACCTCCTGTCTTATTTATGTTTATTATCAATACATAACCACAAAAACCATACCTACATTATAGCACAAATATGAGAATTTGAAAGAAAAAACATTTTCTTAACAATATCATTATACGAAAGTACAAAAAGTTAAAAATTCATGCCGCAGTCTGCCATGTTTTCCTTTACATAATCGCGGATGTAGGTCAGAACTTCCGGCTCCGAAAGGGAAATGCCGCCCAGGATTTCGCGGAACTGCCGGGTATCCATGACGAACCCCTTCTCATCAAAATCCATCGTCAGCACGAAGTCAATTTCGGGGCTGGGCCCGATGAGGGCTGTCATGGTCCCCGGGAGATCCCCAAGAGGCATCCGGTCGATGGAGGAAAGTCCGAAGATGGCAGTGGTGGTGGTACCTTCTCCCACCTTGCTTTCAATCCGGAAACTTCCGCCGGTCAGTTCCGCGGCCATTTGAAAGAAAGGGATTCCCAGGCCGACTTTCCGGGTGGTACGGGAAGTAAAGAAGGGATCGGTCACATTTCTCACCTGTTCTTCGGTCATACCGCAGCCGTTATCGGATATGGAAATGGTCAGCTGGTCGTCCGTCGTGCTGGCATTGATGGTGATCTCAATCAGAGTTGCTCCTGCCGTGACCGAATTCTGGGCCACATCCAGGATGTTTAAGGATAATTCCGGCATCATGGTACTTATCTCCTATCTCCTGCAAAAATGTAAATTTTTCTGGCATAATTATACACCAAGACCATTGTTTTGTCTTGTGGAATTTGATATACTTTAATCGATTCTGAATTGGAGGGAAAGCCAATGACAATAACACAAATTGCCAGATTACTTGATGCGAAAATATACTGCTGCGAAGAGATGCTGGAACGGGAAGTACATACTGGCGTGGGCTGCGATCTGATGAGCGATGTACTGGCTTACGTGGAGGACCAGGCGGTTCTTCTGACCGGGCTGATTAATCCACAGGTGGTGCGGACTGCCGAGATGATGGATATCATATGTCTGGTATTCGTTCGTGGAAAGGAACCAACAGAAGCCATGATTGAACTGGCCGAAGAACGTTCCATAATCCTCATGTCTACGGAGAAAGGTATGTTTGCATCCTGCGGCATTCTGTACCATGCAGGCCTGATGAGCGGAGACGATTGCTGATGTCAGCGCTGGTACAGACATATACCGTGGACGCATCGGATTTTTCCGGCGCGGGAGAAGCGTCCGGAAATGTGAAAAAAACACTGAAAACTCTTGGATTCGCACCGGACATCATCCGGCGTGTGTCCATCGCCATGTATGAAGCAGAAATCAACATGGTGATTCATGCCAATGGCGGCACCATCACGGTGACCATTTCGCCGGAAGAGATTTGTGCTGTTTTCGACGATGTGGGCCCGGGAATCCCGGATGTGGATCAGGCCATGCAGGAGGGCTGGTCAACTGCGACAGAAGAAGTCCGGGGACTGGGTTTCGGGGCAGGCATGGGACTGCCCAATATTAAAAAATATGCGGACGTTCTGGACATCAAGACAACCGTTGGTGTGGGAA
>JBJESY010000376.1:0-7128 GCA_051883035.1 Anaerovoracaceae bacterium
GTGCAAGTCTGGCTTCTGCGTCGTCAATGTCTTTCATGCTGAAGGGCAACTCTCTTTCGCATCCCGAATCCGGGTTGGTCCAGTAGATTTCTTCCGCTCGCGCTATTGCCTCAAGCTGTGGATAAGTTTTCATCAGATTCTTCACATCCATCATTTTTCCTCCTGTATCATTTGCTGCTTTCTATTTTATCATACGATTTTTCATACGATTCCTGTCGCAAAAATCCGTCGTCAAATAACACCGCAAAATCCATGCCACCCGGCACAACCGCCGCCGAAGCCGATTTTGCCCCGAAAATCCGCCGTCCGCCGCCTGTCCGCCCGCACCGGCATGCGTTCCGAAGTGCCGCAGGCAAAACAATTTCTTTTACTGTAAAACATTTTATTTCAGCACCTTTCCTGTTTGTTACATTTTAGCAGAAGAAAGCGTTTTGTGCAATACGTATCGGATCAGGAACCGAAGCAGCATATAATTCAAATGTTTCTTTTCTTTTCCATCGGAAACCGCTATAAATTTCTTTCGCCGCATGATATAATGCCAGTAGCACATGACCGATTTAGACAAGTCCGTCAATCATCCACAAGGAGGCACGATCATGCTGAAAAACCTATCCGTTCCGCTTCTCCTGGTCAGCGGCAACCGATTCACGCAGAAAGCGCTGGCAAATCAGCTGAAGGCGATTCTGCCGGACACCATTTCCATCGTTGCCCATATGACGAATGAACCGATACCTCTCGCGCCGGAAACCTATTTTGCCGTGTTTTCCAGTCAGGAAGTCTATCGCGAATTTATGAGCCAGAACCCGGATGTAAATCAGACAGGTCAGGCAGTGCTGGACACCATTGTTGTGGCAGAACGTACCATGCTGAACCAGAATATCGATCAGGTTCTTTCCCTTCCGCGGAATCAGCGGATCCTCCTGGTCAACGAATCTGATGAAAGCACCAGAGAGGCTATGAACCATATGAAAAAAATCGGCTTTGATTTTCTCCATCTGGTTCCGTACTATCCGGGCTGCAAACCGCCAGACACCGACATAAAGATTGCCGTCACGCCGGGAGAAATCGATAAAATTCCGCCCGGCATCGATGCAGTATATAATATCGGACCGCGGAGTCTTGACTTTTCAACCATCGTGCGCATTCTCACCTACTACGGGCTGCTGGAAGACGTGATTCCCGGCTACGCTGACCACTATCTGAGCAATCTGCTGGATTTTGCGAAGAAGCTGTCTAATGTCGCCGATGAAACCAGCCGCGTCATGACCACCGTGCGTACTGAACTGATTGGCTCCGGTTATTTCGCAAAATACCGTTTCCCGGACATCATCGGACAGTCCGAAAAATTGCTAGATGCCAAGGCTGTGGCTAAGAAAATCGCTCATACCAATCTTTCCGTTCTGATCGAAGGAGATAACGGCACAGGAAAAGAGCTTTTCGCCAGCGCAATCCACAACGCATCCGACCGATGCCGTTCTCCCTTTGTGGCCATCAATCTTTCTGCCCTGCCGGATCAGCTGGTTGAATCAGAGCTTTTCGGTTACGAAGAAGGCGCATTTACCGGTGCACGAAAGAAGGGAAAGATCGGCCTGTTCCAGCAGGCTGCAGGCGGCACCATCTTTCTGGATGAAATCGGTGACATTTCCCTGAAAATGCAAGCCAAACTACTGCGAGTGATTCAGGAGCGACAGATCATGCGGGTCGGCGGTAACCGGATTATTCCTGTGGATGTAAGAATCATTGCCGCCACAAATCGGGATCTGAAGCAGATGATGGAAGAGAAAACATTCCGCAAAGACCTGTATTACCGTCTGCGGGAAGGATATCTCCATCTTCCGTCTCTGTCTGCACGCCGGGAAGACATCCCTCTGCTCATCGATTACTGGCAGAAAAACCTGTTCCAAACCTCCAAACGAATCAAACCTGATGCGCTGCAGCTGCTCATGCGTCACGACTGGCCGGGCAATGTCCGTGAACTGCTTAACCTGATGAAATTCACCTTAGCCGTCTGTGAGCGCGATACGATCACTGCATCTGATCTGCCTTTCCTGATGGAGGAAACTGCAGAGCCTGCGGCGTCTGCCTTGCCCGGGAGAGATGCCTGTCAGGTGGAAAATCTGATGATATTATCCATGCCGGATGATGTCTCTATGGCTGTCCTTTCTGCTGCCGCTGAACTGCAGCAGGAAGGAACCCTCGCCGGCAGAAACAGCATCTTCCGCCGTTTGGAAGAGAAGGGGCATCCGCTGAGCGAATATCGAATCCGAAAATGTCTGCAGCTTCTCCTCAACCGGAATCTTCTTCGTTCTGTATCCGGCAGTTACGGTCTCACTCTGACGCCACAGGGGAGTAACATCCTGGAACGCCAGAAACATCCAGAATAAATCCCAATCATCCGATTTATTGAACAATAACTCCGAATTCCATCCAGAATATAAAAATACTGGCGTGAAATTCGGGGTTTTTCTTTGGCATTAAAATTGCATTTTTTGTCCATACATATTAAAAAAGGAGGTACTCATTATGAGTAAGAAGAAAAAAGGTGAAACACTTGAATCCCTGAACAAAGGGTTCTCGGTTCCCGATACTTACATTATTATCTTTTTCGTAGTATGTCTGGCTGCACTCCTGACGTACCTGATTCCTCAAGGCATCTACGAAATCGAAGATATCACTTACATGATGGACGGTGTAGAAAAAACTCGTACCGTCATCAAAGACGGTAGCTTCCAGTATGTGCTAGATGAAGCAGGTGAACCTGTAAAGCAGGGGATCAGCCTGTTTGCCGCAGGCGGCGGTGTCGGCCTGTTTAACTACCTCTTCGAAGGACTGGTAAGCGGCGACAAGTGGGGTTCCGCAGTTGGTATCATCGCATTCATTCTGGTTATCGGCGGTGCGTTCGGCGTCGTACTGAGAACCGGCGCGGTGGAATCCGGTATTATGAATATGATTCAGAAAACCAACGGGAAAGAAAAACTTCTGATCCCGGCTCTGTTCTTTCTTTTTTCACTCGGCGGAGCTGTGTTCGGTATGGGAGAAGAAGCGCTGCCTTTCCTGATGATTCTGGTTCCTATAGTAATCGCCATGGGTTATGATGGTGTAACTGCGGTTCTCATTACCTATGTTGCCACCCAGATCGGATTCGGTACATCCTGGATGAACCCGTTCTCCGTTGCCATCGCACAGGGTATCGCTGGTGTTCCGGTATTTTCAGGTGCCACCTTCCGTATCGTACTCTGGATCTTCTTCACGGCTCTGGGTGCGGTCATGACTATGCTCTATGCTAATAAAATCAAAAAGGACCCAACGCACTCCGTTTCTTATGAATCCGATGCATATTTCCGTGAGGACATGGAAAACAAGAAAGAAGCAAGCGGTATTCAGGCATTCGGAATGGGACACATTCTGGTTCTTCTGACACTGCTGGCCGGCATGATCTGGGTTGTCTGGGGCGTTATGAAAAACGGTTACTATATTCCGGAAATCGCAACTCAGTTCTTCATCATGGGTCTGATCTCCGGTGTCATCGGCGTGATTTTTAAGCTGAACGGCATGAGACTCAATGACATCGCATCTTCCTTCAAGCAGGGTGCATCAGATCTGGTGGGTGCCGCAATCATCGTAGGTATGGCACAGGGCATCATGCTGGTGCTGGGTGGTTCCTCTCCAACAGAACCAACAGTACTGAACACTATTCTCCACGGAATTTCCGAGGCATTTGTAGGCTTATCCGGAACACTGGCAGCTATTCTCATGTACCTGTTCCAGTCCGTTTTCAACTTCTTCGTGGTATCCGGCTCCGGACAGGCTGCACTGACCATGCCAATTATGGCACCGTTGGCAGATCTGCTGGGTGTGACCCGTCAGACTTCTGTTCTGGCCTTCCAGCTGGGTGATGCATTCACCAACCTGATTGTACCGACTTCCGGCTGTCTGATGGGATCTCTGGCCATCGCCAGAATCGACTGGTCCAGATGGGTGAAATTCATGTGGAAGTTCCTGGGCGTTCTGATCATCTGCGCTGTGGCAACCATCATCATTGCCAGCGTCACCGGATTCTAGGGTGACAGATATGAAGCTCATCCAGAACGCTACTGTATACGCGCCGGAATCTCTCGGAAAAAAAGATCTGCTGCTTGCCGGCGGAAAGATCTGCAAGATGGCAGATCATATTGATGTACCGGACAGTTGGAATGTGGAAGTCATAGACGGCTCCGGTCTCATTCTGACCCCAGGTTTTATCGATTCTCATGTTCATATTCTCGGTGGCGGCGGTGAAGGCGGATTCGCCAACCGAACACCGGAAGCTACTCTCTCCGGGCTGACACGCCATGGCATTACCACCGTGGTGGGCTGCCTCGGTACCGATGGATACGGGCGGGATCTTACGGCACTGATTGCCAAGATAAAGGGTCTGCGTGAACAGGGCATCACTGCTTACGGCTATACCGGCAGCTACCAGGTTCCGGTTCGGACTCTGACCGGAAGTATTACGCAGGATATCATGGTTGTGGAGGAACTCATCGGTACCGGCGAAATCGCCATTTCCGACCACCGTTCTTCCCAGCCGACCTATGAAGAATTTCTCCGTCTCTGTGCCGATACCCGGCTGGGAGGCATCCTTTCCGGAAAAGCCGGCATTATCAACATCCATCTAGGCGACAGTCCCAGAAAGATGGACATGATTCTCCGTGCAATAAAAGAAACGGAGATTCCATCCACCCAGTTTCTCCCGACCCACGTGAACCGGAATGCCGCTCTTTTCGAAGAAGCGGTTGACTATGCCAAACTGGGCGGGACGGTAGATTTTACGGGGAATGAAGACATCGACTACTGGGAAACAGTCTGCGATGAGGTGCGCGTCAGCCGCGGCATCAAACGGCTGCTGGACGAAGGCATCAGCAGCGACCTGTTCACCATCTCCTCCGACGGTCAGGGCAGTCTGCCTCTGTTCAGTCCGGAAGGCCAGTTCCTGGGCATAGGCATGGGTCAGTCCAGCTGTCTGCTGAAGGAAGTCCGGGAGTGCGTGCAGCGGGAAGACATTCCTCTGGAAATCGCCATCAAGGCCATCACATCCAATCCGGCACGCGTACTCTGCCTTTCATCCAAAGGCCACGTGCAGGAGTGCTTCGACGCAGACCTGTGTCTTCTGACAGAAGATTTGAAGGTCCATACGGTCATTGCCAAAGGACGTGTTATGGTAAAAGCCGGCCAGCCCGTTGTAAAGGGTCTGTTCGAATAAAAAGCTAAAATTCAACTAAAAACCCCGGGGCATTTCCGCTCCGGGGTTTTATCATACTTTTGTGCACTTAACCTATACTCTGCTTTCTTCGCTTATTTCGCTTCCTTCAGCTTGGCGACCATTTCACCGGCCTTGACCTGCTGACCTTCAGAAACGTAGATTTTTTCTACGATACCGCCGGCAGCTGCCAGGATATTGGTCTCCATCTTCATGGCTTCGATGGTGGCAATCGGCTGATTCGCTTCTACCTTGTCGCCTTCCTTCACCAGGATCTTAATGATGTTGCCCGGGATGTTGGAGCCGATTTCCATCGGATTATTTTCGTCCGCATACAGTACAGAGTTCATGGAGTTGGTGGTTACGTCCTTATCCTTGATCTTGATGATGCGGCGGTTGCCGTTGACTTCGAAGATGGCTTCACGGTAGCCTTCGTTGTTGACCGGACGTACTTCGGTCAGCTTCACGATCAGAACCTTACCTTCGCCCAGTTTCACTTCGCAGGTTTCGCCTTCCTCCAGGCTGTGGAAGAAGATATCGGAACCCATGTAGCGGAAGTTTCCGTCCTTGCGCAGGCTCTTGATGTAGTCTTCGAATACCTTCGGATAAATCGCATAGGAGATCACTTCTCTGTCGGTGCCCTCCAGTCCCAGGTCATCCTGTAAGTGCTTGCGGATACCATCGAAGTCCTCCGGCGGCAGCAGTTCGCCCGGACGGCAGGTGATCGGCTTCTTATCCTTCAGAACCAGCTTCTGCAGTTTTTCCGGGAAGCCGCCTTCCGGCTGGCCCATCATACCTTCGAAATAGGAAACGATGGAATCCGGGAAGTCCATGTTTGCAGCCTTTTCGTAAATGTTCTCCGGCGTCAGATCGTTCTGTACCATGAAGATGGCCATGTCGCCCACCGCCTTGGAGGACGGCGTTACCTTCACGATATCGCCCAGCATCTGGTTTACGGTCTTATACATGTTCTTCACTTCTTCGAACTTGTGACCCAGACCGAAGCTTTCTACCTGCGGCTTCAAGTTGGAGTACTGGCCGCCAGGAATCTCGTACTTGTAGATTTCTGCGGTGGAGGTAACCAGTTCGGATTCGAATCCGCTGTATACCGGTCTTACGTCCTTCCAGTATTCGTCGATCTTCTGTAAATCATCCGGCACCAGACCGGTATCTCTTCTGGAGCTTTCCACAGCCGCTACCACCGAGTTCAGTGCAGGCTGGGACGTCAGTCCGGACATGGAGTTGAACGCAGCATCCACGATATCCACGTCTGCCTGCGCTGCCATCATGATGGTAGCGATACCGTTTCCGGAGGTGTCGTGGGTATGCAGGTGAATTGGGATACCGATTTCGGATTTCAGCGCTCTTACCAGCTGTCTTGCCGCCATCGGCTTCAGCAGGCCGGACATGTCTTTGATTCCCAAAATATGTGCGCCCCGCTTTTCCAGTTCTTTGGCCATTCTTACATAGTAGTCCAGGTTGTATTTGGTTCTCTTTTCGTCCAGAATGTCTCCGGTGTAGCAGATGCAGGCTTCTGCAACCTTGCCCTGGTTCAGAGTTTCGTCCAATGCCACTTCCATACCCTGAATCCAGTTGAGGGAGTCGAAGATACGAAATACATCGATGCCGCCTTTCGCGGACTGCTTTACGAATTCACGGATGACGTTATCCGGATAATTCTTATATCCAACTGCATTGGCACCGCGAATCAGCATCTGGAACAGCAGGTTCGGCATCTTTTCACGCAGGACATCCAGTCTTTCCCATGGAGATTCCTTCAGGAACCGGAATGCTGTATCGAAGGTAGCACCGCCCCACATTTCCACGGAGAACAGGTCTTTTCCGTATACCGCCATGGCAGGTGCAATCTTTTCCATATCCACGGTTCT
>JBJESY010000377.1:0-7124 GCA_051883035.1 Anaerovoracaceae bacterium
TCAAAATCCCGTGGTGGCAACACCGTATGGGTTCGACCCCCATCGCCGGCACCATTGAGGTTAATCCTTATTTAAGCTATATAGGAGGAAATTTAGTATGCAAGGTTTAGCAAGTTTGGTACCTTTACTCGTTCTCATTGTTTTAATGTATTTCCTGATGATTCGTCCTCAGAAAAAAAAGGACAAGCAGATTCAGGACATGAGAAGAAACCTGCAGGTTGGCGACGAAATCGTTACCATTGGCGGTATCTGCGGCAAGATCGTTAAGACAAAAGATGAAACCATCGTGATTCAGGTGGGCGCAGATAAGGTGAAGTTTGAAATGATGAGATGGTCCGTATCCACAGTGACGAACGCAAGCCAGAGAGTAAAAGAAGACGTAGAAGCGGAAGAAGAACAGAAAAAGGTTAAGCCTAAGAGACTGAAAAAATCTGCTGACGTGGATGAGGAACCGAAGTCTGACGAAACCACTGCTGAGGAAATCAGAGCGGAAGAAGAAAAGGCTGAAAAATAGTTCTATATGCTGAAATTGCTCAAATTCAGACCCTGTACATGCAGGGTCTTTTTGTTTGATATTTATGATGAAAAAACATCTGTTTTCTAAAAAAGTACGGAAATAACCTTGTATCTGATGCAAAAAAGTAGTAAAATGTAATGTAAACTAAAATGCCCTTTTGTGGGCATAATCAGAAATAATAAATGAGAGGTTTTGAAAGAATGAGCGTAAATGTCAAGAGGCTGCTGTGCATTCTTGTGCTGGCAGCGGTAGTATTCGGCTGGTTTGTAACCGGCTTTGGTATCGGCTCTGTCGATTCCGTGAAAGATGCGTTAAAGTATGGTCTGGATATTAACGGCGGTGTCTATGTCGTGATGGAAGCCCAGACAGATCTGACCGGTGATGAACTGGATCAGCTGATGGATCAGACCAGAGCGGTTCTGGACAACCGTGTTAACCAGCTTGGTGTTGCGGAATCTTCGGTTACCATTGAAGGGGACAAGCGTCTTAGAGTAGAAATGCCTGGTGTGGAAGATGCTGAGGAAGCCATCAGTGCCATCGGCAGAACCGCACAGCTGCAGTTTGTGCTGGCAGACGGTACGATTGTACTGGACGGAAGTATGGTAAAGGATGCTTCCATTGCAACAGACGGTGCAAATTATAAAATCCTGCTTGAATTCAACAGTGAAGGGGCATCTCTCTTTGAAGAAGCAAGCAGAAAGGCTTACTACAGCGAAGTGACTCCTGCCATTGACGGCATGAATGCAAATGAAATCGCGATTGTTCTGGATAATGAAATCATCACACATCCGACAGTGAAAAACATCATTTCCGGCGGAAACTGTGAAATCACAGGAGGATATACCAGAGATGAAGCATCCACCACAGCTGCTTTGATCCGCGGCGGTGCACTTCCTGTAGAACTGGTGGAAATCCAGTCCTCCGTTCAATCTGCCACCATCGGCGCAGATGCGCTGGACAAGTCCATCGTAGCTGGTGCCATCGGTCTGGGGCTTGTATTCCTGCTTATGGTTGTGTTCTATGGAATGCTGGGTATCGTTGCGGATATCGCTCTGCTGCTGTATGTGGTTATGTTCCTGTGGTCCATGGTTGCTATGGGCGTAGTTCTGACACTGCCTGGTATTGCAGCCCTGATTCTGTCCATCGGTATGGCAGTGGATGCAAACGTAATTATCTTTGCCAGAATTAAGGAAGAGATCGCAGCAGGCAAGACAATCCGTGTCGCTGTCAGCACCGGATTTAAAAATGCGCTGACTACAGTGCTGGATGCGCAGATTACCACTCTGATTGCAGCTGTAGTTCTGTATGAAGTGGGAACCACATCTGTAAAGGGATTTGCACTTACCCTGATGATCGGTATTGTGATCAGTATTTTCACTGCAGTTGTCATCACCCAGCTGTTTATTTCCCTGCTGGCTGACAGCAAGAAGTTTGCAAAAAATAAATATTTCGGTGTCAATGAAGACGGTACCCCGAAACAGATGCTGAATAAAACTTTCTCATTTATCAGACATAGAAAGATTTTCTACATGGTCAGCGCTGCTATTATCATTGTCGGTATGCTGTTTGCCTTTATCGGCGGCATGAATTATGGTATTGACTTTACCGGTGGTACCATGATTCAGATTGACATGGGGCAGCAGGTACCAATCAATGAAGTGGAGGATGCTCTGAAAGATTATGATCTGGATCCATCCATCATCTATGCAGGCGAAGGGAATTCACAGATTGTGATTAAGACTATTGAGTCTCTGGACAATGCAAAACGTGCAGAAATCGTCGATACACTGGGACAGACCTGGGATATCTCTGCAGAGGATGTTCTGGCTTCCGAACAGTTCGGACCTTCTGTCGGCGATGAGCTGAAATCCAATGCGTTCCTTGCAGTAATTATCGCATCCATTGGTATGCTGATTTACATTATCTTCCGGTTCAAGTCCTGGAAATATGGTGCTTCTGCCATCATCGGCGTTGTACATGACGTACTTATGGTGATTTCCTTCTATGCGATCTTCGGATATACGGTAAACAACCCGTTCATCGCTGCGATTCTGACGCTGGTAGGTTATTCCATCAATGACACCATCGTAATCTTTGACAGAATCAGAGAGAACAAGACCATGTTCCCGAAAGACGGCAGCGAAGCGAATATCGATAAGAGTCTGAACCAGACGCTTAACAGAACCATTATGACGTCCCTGACGACTCTGATTGTAATGATTCCGCTGTGCATTATGGTATCCGCTACAATCCGTGAATTCATCATCCCGCTGATGGTGGGTGTAATTGTAGGATGCATGTCTTCCATCTTCATCTGCAGCCCGATTTATTATGATCTGTGCAAAGGTTCTGAAGAATCCAAGTATGTGAAGAGCACGAAGGCAAAGAAAAAGAAATAATTAAAAAAGAAACTATCCTTTTTTCAAACAAACAAAACTACTGCATCAATAGGAGTAAAGCTGCATGTTGACAAAAGCCGAATTTCTTGAAGAATTACTGAAATACAATTCGAATTACGACACCGAACTGATTGGAAAGGCCTTTGATAAGGCCGAATCACTGCATAACGGCCAGCTGAGAAAAAGCGGAGAACCATATTTTGTTCATCCGATTAATGTTGCACTGATTCTGGCACAGCTGGGCATGGATGAAGAAACCATCGTCGGCGGGCTTTTGCATGATGTAGTGGAGGATACGGAATATACCAGAGAAGAGCTGGTGAATGATTTCAGCGAGGAAATTGCATTACTGGTCGACGGGGTTACAAAACTGGGTTCCATTAAATTTGAGTCAAAAGAAGAGTTACAGGCGGAAAACTTTCGCAAGATGTTTCTGGCCATGTCGAAGGACATCCGGGTTCTGATCATCAAGCTGGCAGACCGCCTGCACAACATGCGAACCATGCAGTACATGTCACCGGCGAAACAGGTGGAGAAATCCAAGGAAACCCTTGAGATTTACGCACCGCTGGCCAGTCGTCTCGGTATTTCTACAGTAAAGTTTGAAATGGAAGATCTGGCACTGCAGTATCTTCATCCGGAAGAATTTAAAGATCTGAAAGAAAAAGTGGAGAACCGGAAGATTCAGCGTTCAGAAACTATCAATATGGTCATTGAGGAACTGAAGGAAGTTCTGGACGACATGAAACTGAAATATGAGATCTATGGACGGGCAAAGCATTATTACAGCATTTATCGTAAAATGAAGTATCAGAAAAAGCAGATTGATGAAATCTTCGATCTGATTGCGGTACGCGTTATTGTGGAAAATGTGAGAGACTGCTATGCTGTACTGGGTCTGGTTCATACCATGTGGAAACCGATCCCCGGCAGGTTTAAGGACTATATTGCCATGCCGAAGCCGAATATGTATCAGTCGCTTCACACAACGGTAATCGGAGAGCATGGAGAAATCTTCGAAATTCAGATACGAACCTATGAAATGCATGAAGTTGCTGAATATGGTATCGCAGCCCACTGGAAGTATAAAGAAGGTAAGGCGAACACCGAAAATTCTTCTGACGACCTGAAGCTGGCATGGCTTCGGCAGTCACTGGAATGGCAGAAGGATCTGAAGGACCCGAAGGAATTCCTGGAGACTATGAAAATGGACCTGTTCGCAACGCAGGTGTTTGTTTTCACCCCGAAAGGTGATGTCATCGAGCTTCCTGCCGGCTCCACACCACTGGATTTTGCCTTCAAAATCCACTCAGCCATCGGTTGTAAATGTGTCGGTGCCCGTGTTAACGGCAAGATGGTTACCATCGACTATACGCTGCAGAATGGCGATATCGTAGAAATCGTGACCTCTGCCAATTCCAGCGGTCCAAGCGTTGACTGGCTGAAAATCGCCAAGTCTTCCAATGCCAGAAATAAGATACGGAACTGGCTGAAACGAGAAAATAAATCGGACACAGTAGATAAAGGAAAGGATATGCTGGATAAATATATCCGGAAAAAAGGATTCGATCCTCAGCTCTGTGCCAAAGCAAGCTATATTAACAGGGCCATGAAGGCCATGAACTTTGCCAGCAATGAGGAAGGGTTCGTTCAGCTCTCCAACGGCGGAACCCTGATGAGCAAGTTCTGTAATCTGCTGTTCAGTTATTATAATGAGGATAACAAGCAGGCTGAGGTGAAATCCAATGAGGAAGTCATGGAGGACATCAAAGCTGCCGAAGCCCGGAAGCAGCGTCAACAGAAACAACAGGGAAGGAAAGACAACGACACGCCGGGTATCATCGTGAAAGGTGCCGACAATCTGATGATCCGTGTGGCCAGATGCTGCAATCCGGTGCCAGGCGATGAAATTGTTGGATTTATCACCAAGGGACGAGGAATTTCCGTTCACAGAAAGGACTGTTCCAATGTGGTTTCCCTGCCGCCGGAGGAAAAGCAGAGATTTATTGAAGTGGAATGGGAAGACCTGAAAATGGGTAAATCCTATAATGCGGATATCTGTCTGCTGACCTATGACAGAAAGGGTATGCTTTCTGATATTTCCAAAACATGTGAAGATATGGACATTCACCTTTCCGGCGTAAACGCAAAAAGCGGAAAAGACGGTACGGTAAATATGACCATCACACTGTCCATTTCCAGTACGCAGGAAATGCAGAAAGTGCTTCGCTGCCTGCGTTTAATTGATGGTGTGATTCAGGTCTATCGTGCCAAGTCCTGATGGAAAAAATAAAAGTAAAGAGAAAAGAATAAGGATATGAGAGCAGTTGTACAAAGAGTAACGGAAGGTGATGTCACAGTAGAAGAACAGATCACCGGTTCCATTGGATGCGGGTATGTGGTTCTTTTGGGCGTTGAGGACACAGACACCGAGAAGGATGCGGAATATCTGGCGGATAAGATTGTCGGACTTCGGATCTTTGAGGATGAAGACGAAAAAATGAACCTCTCCTTGCAGGATGTGGGTGGACAAATGCTGGTGATTTCCCAGTTTACCCTTCTGGCTGATGCAAGGAAGGGCAGACGGCCCAATTTCGTGAAAGCAGCCAGGCCGGAACAGGCGAAGCGCCTGTACGATCATTTTGTTCATAAAGTAAAAGAACAGGGTATTTATGTGGGAGAAGGAATCTTCCAGACACATATGCTGGTTCGAATTCATAATGACGGACCGGTAACCATCCTGCTTGACAGCAATAAATTGTTTTAAGGAGAATGACCATGAAAATCAGCAGATATTTAACCGGGCCCATTCAGGTGAATACCTATGTAGCATACGATGAAGAGACGATGACAGGTTTCATGGTGGATCCGGGCGGCTATGTTTCCGCTATCACGGATCAGATAAAGAAAGAAGGCATCGATCTTCAATATATCATTCTGACCCACGGTCATGGAGATCATATCGGCGGTGTGGAAGGATATCGGCGGGATTTCCCGTCTGCAAAGGTGGTCGCACACCGGGATGAGCGGGAACTCCTCATGGATGGAAATCTGAACAGCTCTGCTGAAATGTTCGGAAGACCTGTCACGGTAGATGCGGATCTCTGGGTTGGAAACCGGGATAGCCTGTGTGTAGGTAATATCAATATGACTTTTTTCCACACGCCGGGACATACGAAAGGCGGCATGTGTATCTATATTGCCGGCAAACCTGGATACTGTTTCAGCGGAGATACGATTTTCCGCTATTCCATCGGCAGGACTGATTTCTACGGCGGCGATTTCCGCGTCTTAATCAATTCGATCAAAGATGTGATTTTTCTTTTGCCGGATGACACGGTTCTTCTGCCGGGGCATATGGATGTATCCACTGTAGGTGATGAGAAGAGAGGAAATCCGTTTGTATAAAATTCTCCTGAAACAGATTGAAAAAAAATATGAATATGTGGAACTGATCAAGGTGTTTCTTACGCCGGATCAGTTTGAAGCCCTTACAGAATCAGAATTGGAATCAGAAGGGAACGTACCGGATACAACTTCGGATTCATGGATTATTATCAATGAAAGCGGATCGAAAGACAGGAATGAGATTAAGAGGGAACTGTTTTCCCGACTTTCACAAGTGACCGGCCAGACACCTCCATGGGGAATTCTCACTGGAGTCAGACCAGTGAAACTGACCGGTGAACTGTACCATAAACTGGGCAGCGGGAATAAGGTAAGACAATGCCTGAAGCACGAGTATCTGGTCTCCGATGAGAAGACGAACCTTCTCCTGGAAACATGGGATTATCAGCAGCAGGTACTGGGATTACCTCCGGATGCTGGGGTTGGGCTGTATATCGGCATTCCATTCTGCCCCACAAGGTGTCTCTATTGTTCTTTTCCGTCCAACCAGAAAGGAACGGAAGAGATTGCCAAGTATCTGGATGCATTGTTTACCGAAATCCGTTACTGTGGACTCAGAATGCGCGAGACAGGTCTCTGGCCGGAATCCGTATATATTGGAGGCGGTACGCCGACTACTCTGTCACCGGACCAGCTGGACAGGCTGCTGACGGAAGTGGAAACCCATATAGACCTGTCCCGAACGAAGGAATTCACTGTTGAGGCAGGAAGACCCGATACCATTACGGAAGAAAAACTGCGTGTCCTGAAGCAGCATGGAATCGCTCGAATCAGTATCAATCCCCAGTCCATGAAAAAAC
>JBJESY010000378.1:0-7120 GCA_051883035.1 Anaerovoracaceae bacterium
AATTCCGCTTTTTCTTTTTCGCAGCCGTATCCGCTGCAGTGCTTTACCTGCACCGGTCCCCATGGAGTCTGCCGGGTCACAGTTTCCCGCTGCAGCACGGCCCGCTCCCAGCTGCGGCAGCGTACGCCGATGGTGGTGGTATAGCGGAAAAATAGCTCGGTCATTTTATCTTTATCCGATGGCCGGATCAGGGCGGTCAGAATCACCGCCGGCCGGGACTTCTTCATGGTGATGGACTGGGTGTATACATCCAGTGCGCCTGCCTCCAGCAGGCGCTCCATGGCGAACCCAATCTCCTCTCCGGTCATATCATCCAGATTGCAGGCCAGCTCCAGAATGTCTGTCGGGGTATCGTCAGCATCTTCCTTTCCGGTCGGGCAATTGGTGAGGTTCACATTTTCCTTTCCGGTCGGGCCGTTGGCTTCCACATCTTCCTTTATGGTCGCCCCGGCTTCTTCACCCAGCAACACCCGGACGCAGTTGGCCACATCGCCAAAGTCTCTGGTACCCATGCCGTAGCCCACCTTTTCGATAGACATCACCGGCATCGGTCCGAAGCTCTGGCCGAAGTGTTTCATCAACGCCGCCCCGGTCGGGGTACACAGTTCGCCCCGGATCTGGCCGCTGTAAACCGGCAGCCCGGACAAAATCAGGGCAGTGGCCGGTGCGGGCACTGGCAGAATGCCGTGGGCGCATTTCACCGTGCCGCTGCCCACATGAATCGGGGAAACTGCGATGCGATCGGCGCCGATCATGGAAAGGAGCAGGCAGTTTCCCACCACATCCGCCACCGCATCCAGACTCCCAACCTCATGGAAGTGGATATGCTCCATAGTTTCGCCATGAACCGTGGATTCCGCATGGGCGATCAGGTCGTACACCGCCAGGGCGTCTTCCTTCACCTGCTGCGGCACATCCAGGCCTTCGATGATGCCGCGGATGTCCGCCAGACCGTGATGTGCATGGTGATGTTCGTGGTCATGGTCGTGATGGTGGTCATGGTCGTGATGGTCGTGGTCGTGGTCGTGATCATGATGATGTTCGTGATGGTGGTCATGGTCGTGGTCGTGATGATGGTCATGACCTTCTTCCTCCCCGTTTACCATCACATGGACATGGGTTCCGGTGATGCCGCATTTCACGGCCTTTTCTGCAGAGATTTCCACACCGGGAATTCCCAGGCTGCGGAATGTTTCGAAAAACGTTTCCTGTTCCGCTGCCGGAAGCAGTTCCAGCAGCGCCGACATCAGCATGTCACCGGCAACGCCCATATTACACTCTATATATAATGTCTTCATTCTTACCTTCCTCCCCGTTATTCTCCCAGATTATGAATCAGGCTGGCTTGATAGCCTGCGCCGAATCCGTTGTCGATGTTCACCACGCTGACGCCGCTGGCGCAGGAATTCAGCATGGATAATAACGCCGTCACACCACCCAGAGCCGTTCCGTAGCCCACGCTGGTGGGCACAGCGATAACCGGACAGTCTGCCAGCCCGCCGATGACGCTGGCCAGAGCTCCTTCCATTCCTGCGATGGCGATGATGACCCGGGCGTTCATAATCAGATCCGTATGAGCCAGCAGCCGGTGGATCCCTGATACACCCACATCGTACATACGCTTCACATTGTTTCCCAGAATCTCTGCCGTCAGTGCAGCTTCTTCTGCCACCGGAATATCGCTGGTTCCGCCGGTGGCCACCAGGATATATCCATCCCGCCGCGGCTTCTGCATTTCACCCACCAGACCGATGCGGCCGGTTTCATAATATGTGAACGGCAGACCGCTGGCAGACAGTCTGTCTGCCGCCTCTGTCTTCATGCGGGTAATCAGGATGGACTTCTGCCCCCGCTCATATAAGGTACGGGCGATGGTTTCGATTTGCTCCGGCGTTTTCGAAGCACCATATATAATTTCAGAAGCGCCCTGCCGCAGTCCCCGGTGATAATCCAGCGATGCGATGCCGATTTCCTCAAACGGCGCGGTTTTCAGCTTCATCATGGCCTCATCCACCGACGTTTCGCCGGATGCGACACGCTGCAGCATTTCTTTGATTTCGTATTTTTCCATTTATCTCCCCTCCAGATCGATCAAAACATATGCAAAGGATGGTTTCAGAGCCTCCAGGATCTTTTCTTTTTCCGCCACGGCACATGCCATCTGGTCTGCCGGAAGCTGAATCTGGGCCGCATCGTGATACAGCCGCACCCGGAAATCGGAGAAGCCCATATCAGACATCATGCCTTCTGCCATTTCCACCCGCTGCAGATCCTCCGCCGTGATGGTCCTTCCGGTCGGCACCCGGGTAGCCAGGCAGGCATAGGACGGCTTGCTCCAGGTGAACAGGTTCGCCTCCCGGGACAGACGGCGGATTTCATTCTTCGTCAGTCCGCAGATTCTCAGCGGCGACTTGACTTCCATTTCCCGCAGGGCCCGCATGCCGGGACGGTCACCCTCTTCATCGGATGCGTTGGTCCCGTCCAGAATCAGATGATATCCGTCTTGGGCTGCCGCATCCAGAATCTTTCCGAAGACCTTCTGTTTGCAGTGATAGCACCGGTCCGGCGGATTGGCCGTTACCACCGGGTCTGCCAGCACATCTGCCTGCAGCACTTTTAAAATACCGCTGCGGCCAAACCGCTCTTCCAGTTCTTTTGCCAGCCGCCGGGCATCCTCCAGTTCGAATTCCGGCTGAAACTGACTCTTCACGAAATAGGCTCGCACATCGGTGCCGCACGCCAGGGCGGCATATAACAGGTAAGCAGAGTCCACACCGCCGGAAAAGGCGATGGCTGCTTTCGGATTGTCATGAAAAAATTCCTGCAAGTTCATTTTTATTCCCTTTCTTCGTATCATGTTCCGCTTCGGCAGCTGTGCTGCCGCGTACAATCAAAAAGCCACGAAGGGTGCGGGCGGGCTTCAGCCCGCGCGCTGCCTTCGTGGCAACATTTCGGTTCAAAACATTTCGTCAGGACATTTTGCGAACCCTTTCTTCTGAAAGGCACATGTCTCTTCTGAGACTGCGGCACAAACTCCGTCCTTTGCTAAAACCATGATAATGGATTTTGGGAAGAAAAGCAAGCAGTTTTTCTGCAACGAACCGTTGCTCCCCTGCAACAGCCCGCCGCAGTACGCTCCCCACCGCCTTCTGACAGCCTACTCCAGATTCAGCTTCCGGCGCAGGATCTGCTCACTGACCACATGGAAAACGACAATCTGCACTGCCTCCACCAGAATGAGAATCCACATTCCTACCTGAATGGCATTCAGCGGCGAGTCATTCACCATGCCTTCCAGAATGCCTTCCAGCCAATCGGAAAATGCCGACGGGAAGGACAGGTTGCCCAGAATGGACAGGAAAATCAGGAAAACCACACCGATGCCGATCCAGGCGCCGACACTGAGGGCAATCCGGTGCTTCTGGGCCAGCTGGCCGATGGAAAGAGCCGCATAGGCTTTGTAAATCATTGCTGCAATCCAGCATACACACAGCAGCAAAGCTTCCAACATGATGGCAATATAAGCCGGATACTGCCCCAGTACCCGCAGCAGCTCTGCCATGAATTCCCCGAAAAATTCAATGCCTCCGTCAAACGCCATCAAAATCAGCACCGACAGGGTGGCAGCCAGAATGCTGATCAGGGAAACCGCCGCAGCCACAACCCCTTTTGCCGTAATCAGCTGCCACGTTTTCACCGGAAGAGTGTGCATCAGGTACCCTTCGTCCCGTAAAAGTCCCCTATAAAACCGCATCAGAATGATCAGCACGGTCACCACGATGATCGCTACAAACAGGCTGCCGTACAGGAATGACGTGATGGCCGATGCAATCTCTGTCAGATGACCGAACCCGTCCAGATCGTTCTGGCGGAAAGCGATGTGATCAAACAGCCCCGCAAACAGTGCCATGGACAGCAGAGCCGCCCAGCCGATCCCCATGATTTTCAGGATCGAACGAAATTCATATTTTATCAGTTTACCGGTCATTGGTTTCGCCCCCTTTTTCTACCTCTTTTTCTGCCTCTTTTTCCTTCTCTTTCTGTCCCCGCTTCTCAAAATCTTTCCGCCCGGCGTTGTATACGGTCTTCCCCTGCGTTTCCCGCTCCGGGTCTCTGTACCCCTGATATGCCGTCATGCGGAAGTAGTCGCGGAAGACTTCATCTACGGATTTGCCTTCACGCTCCTTCATTTCATCCACGCCTTCATGGCAGAGGATCTTTCCTTCACGAATAAAGATCACTTCGTCCAGAATTCGCTCGATGTCTGAGATCAGATGGGTGGAAATGATCACAGTCCCATCTTCGTTATAGTTGTTGATGATGGTACCCAGGATGTATTCTCTTGCCGCCGGGTCCACGCCGGCGATAGGCTCGTCCAGCAGGTAGAGCTGTGCCTGACGGCTCATGACCAGAATCAGCTGCACCTTTTCTTTGGTGCCTTTGGACATGGTTTTCAGATGTGCGTTTTCTTCAATTCCCAGGGCATGGCACATGTCTGCGGCCTTCTCCCGGTCAAAATCCGCATAAAAATCACTGAACAGGTCAAAGAGATCCTTCACCTTCATCCAGTCGGCGAAGTAGTTTCTGTCCGGCAGATAGCTTACGATGGATTTGGTATACGGGCCCGGGATATGTCCGTCGATAAAGACATTTCCGGAAGTCGGCTGAAGCAGACCGTTCAGGATCTTGATCAGCGTCGTCTTGCCGCTCCCATTTGGGCCCAAAAGGCCAATCACCTTGCCGCGGCCGATGGTCAGATTTACCTGATCCAGCGCCCGGCAGCCGGAAAAGACTTTCGACAGTCCCTCACATTTTACGATTTCACTCATTTCATTTCCCCTCTTTCGAATTTTTCATTGATCAGTTCCACAGCCTGCCGGTCCGTATAGCCCAGAGACTGCATTTCATTCAGATACGTCTGTATATTGGCTTCTGCCAGTCTTTCCTTCATGGCGTCAATCAGCGCCTGATCCGTAGTCACGGTGCGGCCTGCCGTCCGGTTAGTAATCAGCAGCCCCTCCGCTTCCAGCTCCGCCATGGCCCGCTGCATGGTGTTCCGATTTACGCCGGCTTCCTGCGCCAGCTGACGCACCGTAGGAAAGGTTCCTCCCTTTTCGTACTCCCCCGATACGATGGCCCGGATCAACAGTTCCTTCAGCTGCGGCCAGATGGACCGGCTGTCATCCAGATCCCATTCCATGATATAGCCCCCTCTCTGAAATTGTCTGTATGACAATTCCGAATCATTTATGCCCATTGTCTTAAGCGCTTAAGACAATATTAAAATATCACATAGCCACATTCCTGTCAATGCCTTTCCTAAAAATGTTTCATATTTTTGCCAATGACGATGTCAATGGATTCGGAGCCACGAAAAAAGACGGTGACGGCTTCCGTATTTCCGGGAAGCAGCCCCGTCCTGTCATTCAATGCACTTTTCTGTATTCCCGGTTTCCACGCCCACGACCCACGATTTCAAAGATGCCCCTCGGTACAATCTGCTTGCCGTCAAAGACGTCAACTGCCTGCTGTATGGAGTCGGTCCTCAGATACAGCCCCGTACCGCAGGAATGAATCAGTTCCGCGGGAAGCTTCCGCAGGCTGCTTCGGATGCCGGCTTCCTCCAGCACTTCCTGCGCATAAGCCGCCTTATAGAAAGACGAGAATGACAAAATATATTCCTTTTCCATCTCATAGCCCCCTTACTGTTTCTCCGGATTTTCGTCTTTTGTATGTATCCGGCGAAGAATGAAATGATGCCTTCACGGCCACCTGTCAGGAAAATGCAGCCTTCGCCAGTCTGGAAACCAGTTCCCGGAAGGAAGCTTTTTCTACTGTTTTTTCGGCTATGAGAGGATATTCTGCTGTTTTCTCTTTTCCCTGCCAGACCTCCACTTTCCCAATTTCCTGGCCCTTTTTCAAAGGCAGCGGAACCGTATCGCGGATGATGACTTTGCTTTTTACTGCATCCTTTTCTCCTTTGGCTGCCAGCACCGTGATCTTTTCTGCGGTGACTGCATTGACACTGGTCGGCGTACCCCGTTCAATCTCCACGGTTCCCATCACCTGCCCTGCTTCTGCAATCACTGCCGTTTCATAATTGGCGAAACCATAATCCAGCATTTTCGCGATCTCTGCGTTGCGGATCTTCGAAGTCTCGCTGCCCAGGGCCACGGCAATCAGGTGGGTATCTCCCCGGGTCGCTGACGCCGACAGACAGTAGCCCGCTTCGCTGGTAAATCCCGTTTTGATCCCGTTGCAGCCGGTATACGCCTTGATCAGCTTATTGGTGTTGGTCAGGCCGAATTCCTTTTCCTTTCCGGGCAGGCCCACGGTGATGGTGTCCTGCCAGGTGGTGAACCACTGGTGGGTTTCCTCAAATGCATAGAGTTTCATTGACATCAATGCTATATCATATGCACTGGAATAATGATCTGCCACAGGAAGACCGTTGGTATTGACGAAATGTGTATCCCGCATGCCCAGTTCCTGCGCTCTCTGGTTCATCCGCTCCACGAAGATTTCCTCACTGCCGGCCACATATTCGGCCAAAGCGACGCATCCGTCGTTTGCACTGGCCATGGCGACCCCCTTCATCAGTTCTGCCACCGTGTGGGTCTCACCGACCTCCATGTACATCTGGCTTCCGCCCATGGAAGCCGCCCGCTCAGAGATGGTCACCTTGTCATCCAGTGTGATCTTGCCTGCATCTGCGGCTTCCATCACCAGCAGCATGGTCATGACCTTCGTCACCGAGGCCAGGGGAAGTTCCTTATGGCTGTCCTGCTCAAACAGCACCTTTCCGTTGGAAGCATCGATGAGGATTGCCCCTTTGGCCGCCACCTGAAATTCGCTTTTTTTCGTATCGGTCATCGGTGCCTTTCCGGCTGTCACGATGGATGACTCATCGATGACAATCGGTTCCTGTTTCGGAAGCATCCTGCTGACCCCTGCGAAAGCTCCCAGAATCAGCGCGCAGCCCAGGCAGGTGGAAACCACTTTTCTGCCGTTCGTCCCCAGATGCATCTTCGGTATGCGGTAGCGTCTGCCGTCTTCATCTTTTTTCCACATAAAAATGCCGCCCCTTCCCATATTCTCTGTGCAGTCACTTTAATGTATG
>JBJESY010000379.1:0-7117 GCA_051883035.1 Anaerovoracaceae bacterium
CATCGGACCGCCGGTGACCGGACTCATGGCCACCCCCATTTCCCGGGAAAGCTCATTCTCCGGGACCAGACCGCAGGACAGCAGCAGGGTGTCGCAGGCATAATATTCTTCCGTGCCCGGAACCGGTTTCCCCTTTTCATCCACTTCCGCCAAAGTCACGCCCTCCAGATGGTGTTTTCCCTTAATATCGATGACCGTATGGCGCAGTTTCAGCGGAATACCGAAATCATCCAGACACTGGACGATGTTCCGCTTCAGGCCGCCGGAATACGGCATCAACTCTGCCACGACCTTTACTTTTGCCCCTTCCAGGGTCATACGCCGGGCCATGATCAGACCGATGTCTCCGGAACCCAGGATGACCACTTCCTTTCCCGGCAGGAACCCTTCCACATTGACCAGACGCTGGGCTGTTCCCGCGGAATAGATTCCCATGGGACGATATCCCGGGATATTCAGACTCCCCCGAGGCCGTTCCCGGCAGCCCATGGCCAGGATGATGGATTTTGCGCGGAGTTCCTGCAGACCATCTGCCCGGCTGATGACCGTCACCTTTTTTTCCGGCGTGATGTCCAGCACCATGGTATCGGTCAGCACGGGAATCCCCAGCGCTTCTGCCTGCCGGATAAACCGGTGGGCATACTCCGGTCCCGTCAGTTCCTCCTGGAAGGTATGCAGGCCGAAGCCGTTGTGAATGCACTGGTTCAGAATGCCGCCCAGTCTGTCATCCCGCTCGATGATCAACAGATTGTCGATGCCCTGTTTTTTCGCTGCAATGGCAGCCGCCAGCCCCGCCGGACCGCCGCCTACGATGAGAAGATCCAAGGATTTTGTTTCCTGCATCAGCCATCCCTCCTTCCGTTTTTTCGTATATCCTTCAGTTCCAGCCCCAGCTCCCGGGCCAGAAGATCCATCACTTTCGGCGTGCAGAAACCTGCCTGACACCGTCCCATGCCGGCCCGGGTCCGCCGTTTGATGCCGTCCAGGGTCGTTGCACCCAGCGGCCGGTGAATCGCATCCAGGATTTCGCCTTCTGTGATGGTCTCACAGCGGCAAATAATCTGTCCGTATGCCGGATTCTGGCGGATCAGTTCCTGCTGCGCTTCTCTGCTGCATTCCGCGAACCGGACGATGCCTTTTCGCGTTTCAATGAAGCGTTCCTTTTCTTTCAGTTCCGTCAGATCTGCCAGAAGCTCCCGCACATACTGCCCGATGGCCGGTGCGCTGGACAGCCCCGGTGATTCGATGCCAGCCGCGTCGATGAAGCCTTTCGCATCTTCCGCCTCGCCGATGATGAACTCACCGCCGTCCTCATGGGCCCGAAGCCCCGCAAAGGATGTTATCACCTGCTTCAGCGGCACATTTTTCACGGATCTTCCACACTTTTCCATGACCTGGGCGAGCCCCTCTGCTGTGGTAGCCGTGGCTTCCTTGTCCTCGATATCGATGGCCGTCGGTCCCACCATCAGGTTGCCGTGAACCGTCGGCGTCACCAACACGCCTTTGCCGTATTCCGACGGCAGCTGAAAGATCGTATGGTGCACATGCCCTCCTGCAGTTCTGTCCAGCAGCAGGTAGTCGCCCCGCCGCGGCGTGATATGGATTTTTTTCTCGCTGACCATGTTGTGGAATGTATCTGCATAGACGCCGGCGGCATTGATCAGAAATCGGGTCTGCAGGTCGCCTTTGTCGGTGTGAACCAGATAGCCATCACACTGGCCGCCTGCTGTGGCATCCGTCTCGGGCAGCTTTTCGATGGAAAGCACCTCCGTCTCCAGACGAAACTCCACCCCGTTGGCTGCCGCGTTTTCGGCCAGCGCGATATTCAGGCCGAAAGGACAGACGATGCCGCCCGACGGTACCAGCAGCGCCGCATAGACACTGTCTGCCAGATTCGGCTCCAGCTCCAGCGCTTCTGTGCGGCTGAGAATCCGCATGTCTTTCACGCCATTGGTCAGCCCCCTCTGCAGCAGTTCCTCCAATACCGGAATTTCTTCTGCACTCTGACAGACCACCATGGAGCCGTTTCGCTTGAAAGGGAAGTCCAGTTTTTTCGACAGTTCTTCCATCATGGCATTTCCCTGCACGTTAAGCCTGGCCTTCAGGGACCCCGGCTTTGCATCGAAGCCGCCGTGAACGATACCACTGTTAGCCTTGCTGGTACCCTCGCAGATATCGCTTTCTTTCTCGATGACGCAAATATCCAGTTTATATCTGGACAGTTCCCGCGCGATAGCACACCCCGTCACGCCGGCACCGATGATGATGACATCTTTTCTATTTACTCCGTTGTTCATACATTCGCCTCCTGTGCCTACAGTTTCCATACATTCTGGTTGGTGGACGAAATAGCTGCCGCCCCAGCCGAAAGGGCGCCGATCACATCCTCCTTATCGGAAATCAGGCCGCCGCAGATGATGGGAATAGCGGTCTGCTCCACAATCTGCATGGTGATCTTCGGCATGATCCCCGGCAGAATCTCCACCATGTCCGGCTTCACCTGCTCTGCCTGCCGGATCAGATTGGTCAGGGCCATGGAATCCAGAATGAAACACCGCAGCACCGTGAAAAGCCCAAGCTCCTTCGCACGCTTCAGGAGGGTGGGTTTTGTGGAGATAATTCCGTCGATATCCGCCTGGCTCTTCAGAAAATCCGCCGCAACCTCCTTCGAGCCCAGACCCACCAGCAGATCCGCATGAACGATGGCAATCTTTCCAGCATGCTTCACCCGCCGGACGATGCTGCCGATACTGCAGATGTCTCCATATAATAGGAAAACAATGCGGGAATCGGTCCGCAGGCAGGCCTCCAGCCCCGTTTCGTCCTTCACTGCGGTGATGATGGGATTTTCCTCTATGGCATTCAGTATTTCCTGTGGCTTCATAGCATATTCCTTTCTCCTTGCATGTCCGGTATCCAAAGATTCAATAAAAAAGAGCACAGCAAATATATAGCACTCTATATAATCACTCCGCTCTTTGGTCTCTCGGTAATTATGTGTAAAAAAAGTATAGCACAGCAGGGTGGAAAATGCAACTGAAGTATTATACCTCCACAGTTTTTCCCTTCTCCAGTTTCACCGGCTGCACCGCCGGATCTTCCCGCATGGTAGCCTCAAAGGTTCCGCGGTCCTTTTCCTCCCGATCATTCCAGAAGAGTTTCTCCGTACCCGACGGGGCAGAAAGCCACAAACTGTCCTTATCCACGAAAAGACAGACTTCTTCCTGGCCGGAATAACACTGCTGCAGGGAGCGGTTAAAATCCTCCAGGTACTCCAGATTCACGCCGCCGTCCGATGTTGCTCTCGCTGCAATGGTTCCGACCACCCTGTCATCGGAGAAAACAGGGTAATATTTCAACCGTTCGCTGTGGCAAAGAGTATTGTCTTTCATGACATAATACAGAGGAATTTCTTCCCCTAAGTCATATGATTTCGTCATGTTGGGTGCCTGCAAAATGTCTGCCCCCTCTTCCAGCACCAGTTCATATGTGCTTTCTGCAAGGGCGTCTTCCGCTTCTCTTGCCGCTTCCCAGGCAAACCCGCCAATCAGCAGTGCAAACGCCGACAGCGTCACAACTCCGTAAATTACTTTTTTCAAGTTCCTCTCACCTCCGCCGTGTATCTGTAAAAATATCTGCAAATACTTATCCCTTCACCGCCATGGTCAGGAAATGGGGACTCATGCCCATCAGTTCTCTGTCCTTCTCCGTCAGGTGCAGGATCTCCAGCAGCTTTTCCCGGATCTCCGGTCTCTCCCAGTTTTCGTTAAGATTGGGCGTGAACCAGATGCAGCCCTCCACCGCATGGGTTGCAAGCACCCGAAAGCCTGCCTCCTCCACTTCCTGCTCCATGTCTTCTGCTGTATGGAAATATGCCTGTGCCACCAGCCTGCAGTATTCCTCCGGCCGGTTGTGATTTCCGGTGGTAATCTCCTCCCGCAGCATATTGAAGTACACATCGTCCTCAAAAAAGTCGTTTCCGTCGGAGTACGTGGAAAGTGCCCATGTGGCAGAGCTGTATTTGGAAATCCCTGCCGCAGCCAGCAGACCGCCTTTTTTCAGAACGCGGTGTGCCTCTGCCAGTGCCAGCATGCGATCTTCTCTCTTCTGCAGATGATAAAGCGGACCCATGAGCAGCACCACATCTGCACTCTCATCCGGACGCGGAAGCTTCCTGGCATCCGCCTTCTCTGCGGCAAACTTCACACCGTCCGGGTTCTGCACCTCCGTGCCGCCGACAGTTCCTGCCGCCATCATATGTTCCCGGGCATAGTCTACCTGCGCTCCGGCAAGTTCCAGCAAATGGACCTGGTGTCCCTGGGCAGCCAACCACCTGGCATACATTCCGATGCCGCCGCCAACGTCATAGATGACGCTGCCCTGCTGGAGATACTGGCCCAGAATTTCCTTCGTCCGGTAAAATTCAATAATGCCCAGCCGGCGTTCCAGACGTCCGGCTTCTGCACAGTTCTCATAAAAGTCTACAATCTGCGCATCCATTTTTTCGTATTCCATGATAGAACACCTTCCTCCTTTTTGCGTATTTTTTGGTATTCTACCATGTTCTTCTCTTTTGTCAATGTATTTTTTGCTTTTTCTTCACAAAATATATCTGCTCGAAATATATCTGCTCGAACGTTTCCCGCTTCGGCTCTTTCCACCGGAGCGCTCATGAAAATGCATTTTTCGTCAAAAAGTGACTCATGAAAATGTGATTTCGGTGAAAAAGTGGCTCATGAAAATATTGAAATCATTGAACCGATGTGCTACAATAAAGGCACCGTAAACCGTGTGAAGGAGGTTTCCTATGAAATATCTGAAACGTAAAGCGGATGCGTTCCTGCTGAACTGGAAATCCCAGTCAGACAGACTGCCTCTTGTCGTGAAAGGGGCCCGGCAGATCGGAAAAACAGAGACCATACGAAAGTTCGCAGCGGAGAACTACGAAAGCGTTGTTGAAATCAATTTTGTAACAGAACCGAAATACAAGGCTATCATTGAAAACGGGTATTCTGCATCTGAAATCATAAAGCTCATCACACTGATCTCTCCCGAAAAGGAGTTTATTCCGGGAAAAACTCTGCTCTTCTTCGACGAAATTCAGGCATTCCCCGAGATTGCCACTTCCCTGAAGTTTTTTTATGAAGACGGAAGGTTTGATGTGATCTGTTCCGGGTCTCTCCTGGGAATTCAGTACAAACACATTGCCAGCATCAGCGTTGGATACAAGATGGATTACCCTATGCACTCTATGGATTTTGAGGAGTTTCTCTGGGCGAAAGGATATGACGCATCTGCAGTTGACAATGTTCTGGACCACATGCTGTCCGGAAAGCCATTTGCAGATATAGAGCAACGCATTTATTCCGGCCTTTTCATGGATTTCTGCGTTCTTGGCGGCATGCCGAATATCGTCTCCAAATATATCGAGCAGGGCACATTCCAAGGCTCGCTTATGCTGCAGCGTCAGCTCCTGATCGATTACGAAAGCGATGTCCGAAAATATGCGGAAGGTCTCGACCAGGCGAAAATCATCAATGTTTACCGTTCCGTTCCGGCACAGCTTGCAAAAGAAAATAAAAAATTCCAATACAGTCTTGTGGAGAAAGGTGGTCGTTCCAAAGATTACATGGGCTGCATTGACTGGCTCAGCGATGCCGGTCTCATCAATATCTGCAGATGCATGAGTTTCCCGTCTCTTCCTCTGAAGGGAAATACCGATGGAAGTAAATTCAAGGTATATGTTGCAGATACCGGTCTTCTCGTTGCGTCGCTGGATGACGAAGCCCAGGAAGATTTGCGTGCCAATCAAAACCTCGGCATCTATAAAGGTGCCCTGTATGAAAATTTTGCTGCAGAAGCGCTCATCAAGCAAGGCTATGATCTGTATTACTATAAAAAAGACAATTCAACGCTGGAGGCAGACTTCTTCATTCGGTCTGCAAACGAATTGATTCCCGTGGAAATCAAGGCAGGCACCAATCAGTCCAAATCCCTCCGGCAACTGATTCAGAGCCGTCACTATCCTGACATAATCCATGGCTTGAAATTCACTGCAGGAAATATCGGTTACAGCGATACAATCTGCACATTCCCGTACTTTTGTATGTTCCTGCTTCGCCGGTTCATGCAGCAGCAGAGCTTTTTCAAGTAGTAGTGAAAACAGAGCCGGCTCGGCCGTCGGGCTGAGCTGACTCGTTTCAATGAAGCTGAGAAAGAATCTGTTCGATTCAACCGGCAGTTGAATGTCTTCCTGCTTATTCCCGCTCCCGGTACCACTTCGGCACCGGTTCCATAATTCTTCCGTCCTTCCAGTCGTACCAGTCATAAACGCCTTCCGCTAACATCACACTTCTCTGTACCGTGCTGGCATCAAACTGGCATGCCCAGTTCGGACTGTTGATCTCGGTGGATACCAGGTAAAACGCCAGCAACCTCCAGAATTCCTGCGGCACGCCATCTTTCCCGCTGAAGTATCCATCAATTCTGCCCCTGGCGAAGTCCGCTGACGCTTCCACATCGAATTTGATCCGTACGAACTCCTCCCAGGGATCTCCGAATTCATACCGGTCGAAATCGATGACCTGAAGTCTGCCCTGCCGATCCACCATCAGATTCCCCACATGATAGTCCCCGTGCTGATAGGTTCGCTCCCGCCCCTTCAGCAGACTTCGGTTGGTCTCCACATAGGCAATCATTTCTTCCTGCCCGCGGAACTTCACCGGGCATTCCAGCGCAGCCGAAATTCTCCGGTAAATCTTCCGATTATAATAAGCTTCCCAGCTCTCCTCGTTTTCTTCCGGCGGAACCGGCACCTCCTGAATCCTTCTTAAAATCCGGCCGCTCTCTACGCCGTACCCATATCGGGTTTCGGCATCCATGGACTTCAGCGCCTCAGCCAGATCCGCACCGTCAATCCAAGACTGCAGCGAATAGACCCCTTCCTCGCATACCCCAAATTCCACAGGACGGCTCATGGGAATTCCCAGGGCAGCAACGCTTTCCATCATCTGATACTCCAGACGTTTGTACGCCTCCTTCTCCGGTGACGAAATCCGGAGGAGATATTTTGTTCCGTCTGCATCCGTCACGCAGAACTTTCTGTCCGCCGACCAGC
>JBJESY010000380.1:0-7006 GCA_051883035.1 Anaerovoracaceae bacterium
GAGGTCAATTGGAAAATTTCAAAAGTAAAATATAAAATAAAAATGCAATATATACTTGACATTTCTGCAAATGCAATATATACTTTACATTACGAAGTCGGAAATAAGGGGGACCGTACATGAGAAATCTGAAAATGAAGTTTCGCCGGATTGAATTAAACATGTCGCAGACGGAACTGGCGAAAAAGGCCGGAGTGACGCGGCAGACCATCGGTCTGATCGAAGCCGGTGAATTTAATCCGTCAATTAAGCTGTGTATTGCCATCTGCAAGGCACTGGGCGTTACGCTGAATGATATTTTCTGGGAGGATGAAGAAGATGAAATGGACAATGAAAAATAAACTGGATGAGATGCAGGAGATGAAACTGAGAGGAATTGAGAGCAACGGATGCTGGTTTGCATTCTGGGCATTACTGGCAGTCATAATGATACAGCTGGCAATGGGTGCTGAGATGAAACAGCTTGCCGGTGAGTGGATTGTGTTTATGTGTCTGGCTCTGTATCTCTGCTTTACCTGCATGCAGGCCGGTATCTGGGATCGTCGGATTCCTGCCTCGCCGCTGGCGAATCTGGTGTGCTCTCTGATTGCCGGTATTGCAGTGTGGATCCTGTTTACTTTTGTGATGATGCATAACGGCGTCTGGGATCATCTGAGGGGAGCCATCCTTGCGGCAGGCTTCATCGGCCTGTTTACCTTTGGAATGTGTTTCGTCGTGTTGAGCATCTGCACCGCCTGCTTTAAGAAAAGAGTAAAAGAGCTGGAGGAAGAACCGGAAGACGATATGACGGTATAAACCAATGGAAAAGCCCCTGCATGAATCAGAAACGGTGCGGGGGTATTTTGTGCAGTAATTTAAAAAGTGCTTGACTCTTACGTTGCGTCATAGTTTATGATGGAATTACCACGAAGGGGGGAATGCAAAATGATGACGGTACACGAAGTGAGCAGACGGACAGGCGTGAGCGTACGCACCCTGCAGTATTATGATAACATCGGACTGCTCCATCCGGCGGAATATACCCAGGCCGGATACCGACTGTATGACGATACAGCGCTGGAGAAGCTGCAGCAGATCTTGCTGTTTCGTGAACTGGAGTTTCCTCTGAAAGAAATCAGAAACATTCTGGACAGTCCTTCCTTTGACAGGGATAAGGCACTGGAGCAGCAGATTACCTTACTGACCATGAAGAAGGAGCATCTGGAAGCATTGATTGAACTGGCGTGGAACATTAAGACGAAAGGAGCAAAGGATATGGACTTTTCCGCATTTGATACGAAAAAAATGGAGGAATATGCGGCACAGGCGAAAGCTGCATGGGGGGAAACACCCGCATATCATGAATTTGAGGAAAAATCGAAAGGACGCACTATGAATGAGCAGCAGGATATCAATACACAGATGATGGGAATCTTCGCAGAATTCGGGCAGCTGCGGGAGACAGACCCCGCATCCGAAGAAGCGCAGACCCTGGTAAAGAAGCTGCAGGACTTCATTACGGCGCATTTTTATACCTGCACCGAAGAGATCCTGGCTAGCCTGGGTCAGATGTATGCCGCCGGTGGGGAGTTTACGGAAAACATTGACAAGGCAGGCGGCGCCGGAACCGCAGAATTCTCCGACAAAGCCATCGAAATCTATACGAAGCGATAGTACCTACATGTTAAGAAAGAAAGGGTTCCGGGGGATAATCCGGAACCCTTTTCATATATCAGAATGTAATGGTTTTCGGTGGCTCCGTGAAGGAAGAGAAGACGGCCACTGCATCTTTGAAGTAGAGCACTTCCGTGTTGTCATCCGACGGAGAATACATGCTCTGCAGATTCGGATAGTGGTCCAGCATATCCTTCTTCGGCTCGAAACGGTCATCACGAACCAGCGTGCCGGAGACTCTCAGCCATTTCTCTCCATCAAAGGCGCAAATCTCTGCCTTTGGATTCTTCTGAAGCTGTTCCGATACACTCTTTACTTTTCCGGTCTGAATATACAGCTTGCCTTCAAACAGATTGACGGTACCGAAAGGACGGACTCTCGGCTGGTCGCCGTCCATGGTGGCCAAATAATAGGTATTGCATTTCTTTAAAAATTCGTAGACTTCATTCATAGCGTTCATTCCTTTCATAATGATGAGATAACTCTATTATATGCTTCTGTCTGTGCATCGTCAAGAATGGCCAGGACGGCAGTTCATGCAATCCACCACGATACTGCGGCTTGACAACCGTCGCGCACCGTGCTATTATACAAACAGACCGTCGGTTTGTATAAACGGAGAAACAAACCCGGGACGAAATATTTTGCGAAGAAAGAAGAGAGAGAAAGGGGCGAAAGCCATGGCAAGAAACAAGCATCCGGAAAGAACCGTGGAACTGATCCTGAATACAGCCCAGCGGCTTTTTGTGGAGATCGGCTATGAGAAAACGTCCATGCAGAACATCATGGACGAGACGGGCCTGTCCAAGGGGGCGATCTACCATCACTTTAAGTCGAAGGAGGAAATCTTCAATGTGGTGGCAGAACGAATCGGTGCGGAGAATGTGAAGCGGTTTGAGGAGATTCGGCGGGATCCGGCACGGAACGGGAAGGAAAAACTGGAGGCGCTGTTCCGGTCGTCACTGCTGCATCCCAATCAGGAAAAAGTACTGAAGATGGTCCCGTATCTGATGGATGATCCGCGATTTCTGGCGGTGGAGATGAAGGAGATTATGGAGTATACGGCACCGGAAATCATTCGCCCCCTGCTGGAGGAGGGGATTGCGGATGGTTCTCTGCAGATAGAAGATCCGGAAATGACAGCGGAGGCGGTGATGATTCTGATGGATCTTTGGGTCAATCCGGCGCTGCAGCCGTCGACGGCGGAGGAAACCCGCAGGCGGTGTCGGATCTCCGGCCGTCTGATGAAAGAGATGGGACTGGACATTTTCACGGAGGAACTGATGGAGGCAAGCTGCAGATATGCGGAGCTTCTCCGTACAACAAGGGGGAAGAACATGCCGGAAAAGGAGAAGGGGGATTGATAACATGGACGCGAATCAGGGAAAAAGCCAAGCGGCGGCGAAGCTGTTCCGGCGGGATTTTACAATGGTGGTAATCGGGCAGGTCATATCGCTGTTTGGCAATGCGGTGCTTCGGTTCGCACTGCCGCTGTATCTGCTGCGGGAGACCAATTCATCCACCCTGTACGGAACTGTGACCGCCTGTGCATTCGTGCCTATGGTGATTTTTTACATGCTGGGAGGCGTCATCGCGGACCGTGTGAATAAGAGAAATATCATGGTGGCACTGGATTTCAGTACGGCAGGGGTAATTATCGGGTTTTATCTGCTTCACGGTATGGTGCCGCTGGTACCGCTGCTGATGGTGGTGCTGATGATGCTCTATGGAATCGCCGGCGCATATCAGCCGTCGGTCCAGGCCAGCATTCCGCTGCTGGTGGACGGCGAAGAACTGGTGCGGGGCAATGCGGTCATTAATATGGTGCAGACACTATCCAGCCTGCTAGGGCCGATCCTGGGCGGCGTGCTGTTCGGTGCTTTCGGCATCGTTCCGATTCTGTTTCTCAGTGCAGGCTGCTTCCTGGCATCGGCCGTGTTGGAAATCTTCATCCATATTCCCCATGAAAAACAGGAACGTTCTGCGGGAATGCTGACCGTCGTGCGGCAGGATCTTTCGGAAAGCTGGCAGTTTATCCGCTTCCGGCAACCGGAGCTTCTGAAAGGGATCGTATTGATTGCGTTCTTCAATATGATATTGTCGTCGGCTGCTTCTGTGGGTATTCCTGTCATGATAGTGCAGTTTCTGGGGCTGAGCGATGCCAGTCTGGGATTGACAGAGGCCATGGTGGGACTGGGCGGTCTGGTGGGCGGCGGCCTTTCCGGAATCGCAGCACATAAGCTTCGTATCGGCGGCAGTCACTGGCTGCTGCTGGGCTGTGCGGCATGTATGGCAGGTGCGGGAATCGCTATGCTGCCCGGAATTCCTGTGCCGGCGGCATACTGGCTGATTAATCTGATGGGATTCCTTACCATGGTGGTTTCGGCCATGTTTAATGTGTCCATTCTGACCATGGTGCAGAAGATCACGCCGCCGCAGCTGCTGGGAAAAGTCATGGCCACGATTATGGCGGTATGCAGCTGTGCGCAGCCGGTGGGCCAGGCGGCTTACGGCGTGCTGTTTGATGTGATGGCACCGGTGCCGTGGCTGCTGCTTTTCTTTGCAGGCGGTTTCGGGGTGTTGCTTACTGCCGTTTCCAAACCGCTGTTTCAGAAGATGGAACTCCGGTGGAGCGAAGCATAATATTTTAAAAATACTAATTTCGGAAAAAGGCTTGACATAAAGTCAGCTTCAGCCTTTATAATAATGCTGTGATGAAAAAAGAAACAGTGTCAAGGAGGAGACTATGATTTACAGAGACTTTCAGGGAATGCAGCTGTCGGCACTGGGCATGGGAACCATGCGGCTTCCGGTCATAGACGGCCAGGACGGCCAGATCGACGAAGCGCAGGCTGCGGAAATGTTTGATTACGCTTACGAGCATGGCATCAACTATTTCGATACAGCATGGGGGTATCACGAGGGAAATTCTGAACTGGTGACAGGCCGCTGCCTCGCAAAATATCCACGCTCCACCTTTTATCTCGCGTCGAAGTTTCCCGGTTATGATCTGGGGAATATGGGAAAAGCGGAAGAAATTTTCGAAAAACAGCTGGAAAAATGCCAGGTGGAGTATTTTGATTTTTATCTGGTACACAATGTGTGCGATTTGAATATCGGTCATTATCTGGATGATGAAACATACGGTGATGTGTCCTATCTGAAGAAGCAAAAAGAACTGGGCAGAATCCGTCATCTGGGCTTTTCCCTTCACGGCGGACTGGATGTGCTGGAACGGTTTCTTGCTGCCTATGGAGATGCCATGGAATTTTGCCAGATTCAGCTGAACTGGATGGACTGGGAGTTTCAGGATGCCCGGGGCAAAGTAGACAGGCTTCGTCAGGCAGGAATTCCGGTATGGGTCATGGAACCGCTGCGGGGCGGTATCCTGGTGAACTTGCAGACGGAATATCGACAGCAGCTTGCGGCCCTTCGGCCTTCTGCATCCGCTGCGGAATGGGCACTTCGCTTCTGTCAGTCTGTGCCGGAGGTGACAATGACCCTGACCGGCGCATCCACCCTGGAACAGCTTTCAGAAAACATCCGGATTTTTGAAGAGGCGAAGCCGCTGGATGAGAAAGAACGGAAAACGCTTCTGGACATTGCGGCGGAACTGGTGGGAAAGACGGCAGTTCCGTGCACGGCCTGCCGGTACTGCACCAGCCACTGTCCGCAGGGACTGGACATTCCGAAGCTAATCAGTCTGTATAACGAGCATGCGGTCACAGGCGGCGGCTTCATCGCGCCGATGGCGCTGGGTGCCCTGCCGAGAGACAAGCGGCCAAAAGCCTGCATCGGCTGCGGCAGCTGCGAAGCGGTCTGCCCGCAGCAGATTAAGATCGCGTCCGTCATGGCGGATTTTGTGGAGAAACTGAAGAGATAATAAAAAAGAAAAAGCCGGGAAACATGCGGGCGATTCTGTATGTTCTCCGGCTTTTGTCATATCTGTGGGAAATGGTCTGCCTTCCTATACGGCATTGATCTGCTTGCCGTCCAGCCAGGAGTAGAGGCTGCCGAAGACGATGTCGGCGCGCATTTCCATGGACTCTGCGGAGGCAAAGGCGATATGCGGGGTCACGATGGTATTTGGACAGCCCAGCAGTGGATGATCCTGCGGAAGCGGTGGCTCCATCTCGAATACATCACAGGCAGCGCCTGCAATCTGTCCTTCTTTCAGTGCAGCGGCCAAGGCTGCGGAATCCACCACGGCACCGCGGGCGGTATTAATCAGGATGGCAGTCTTCTTCATGAGGGCGAGCTGCGCCTGGCCGATCAGACCTCTGGTCTGGTCTGTCAGCGGGCAGTGGAGTGATACGATGTCAGCTTCCTGTAGCAGTTGTTCCAGAGAAACCTGTGCATCGATGGCAGGATCGCTGACCTGACTCCTGCTGTAGGAGATGACTTTGCAGCCAAAGGCTTTACACAGTGCAGCCGTCTTCTTTCCGATGGCGCCGGCACCGACAATGCCTACGGTTTTACCACAGAGGAGATTACCGACCAATCCGGCCTTGGTTCCGCCGGTGCGGCAGCGTTCTTCGGTCTGCTTTACATTCCGGAGCAGCTGAATCATGAAGCTGATGCATAGTTCGGCTACTGCCTGAGTGGCATAGCCGGAGGCATTGCTCACTGCGATGCCCTTTGCTTTCGCTTCGGCTACAGGGACATGATCTACGCCGGTGAAAGCGATATCGATGAATTTCAGATTTGCAGCGGTGTCGATGACAGACTTGTCCAGCGGCATGTTGGCCAGCATGATTACATCGGCATCATGGCTCCGCTGTGCCTGTACCTTCGGATCCGTGTCTTTCGGAAAGGCTTCGAAGGTGTGGCCCATGGCTACCAGCTTCTTTGCGTGTTTTTCTATTACGTCCTGAGATACGCCCAGTTCTTCTAAAAGTACGACTTTCATCTCTTTGTCCTCCTGAATTTGTCATTTGTTAACTAAAATTATATACACCTGACAGAGAAAAGGCAAGAATGCAAAAGAAAAAACCTTGAAATCGTTGAGATTTCAAGGTTTTTTGGTGCGCCCGGTGGGAATCGAACCCACGGCCTTTACATTCGGAGTGTACTACTCTATCCCCTGAGCTACGGGCGCATATACAGTTGAAAAACATATGGAGCGGACAACGGGAACGACCGGCTGCGGCGCTGCCGCTTGCAGCCTGCCTCCTCGCAGCCTCTCCGAAGGCTGCTCAGACCATCACCTGCATATCGGTCCACCGGACCGCTCTGCTGACGGTGATGCCCTCACGGGTTCGATTCCCGTGGGGTTCTGAAGAATATGGAGCGGACAACGGGAATCGAACCCGCTTCCTCAGCTTGGGAAGCTGATATTCTACCGGTGAACTAT
>JBJESY010000381.1:0-7004 GCA_051883035.1 Anaerovoracaceae bacterium
CGCCCTGTCCGTAAAGCAGAACGAAGAAATAGAGTACCATGATGTTCAGGTACGGGATTACCAGCCCCAATAACGACCGAACCTCATCCAGCGGATCTTCCGTTTCCAGCGGTTCTCCCGTTTCCAGTGTTCCCTCTCCTGCTGCAGCTCCATCTGTCACCGAATCATTTGATCCGGCGGCCAGGCCGTCCGTCATGTTATCAGGCTTCTCTTCACCGTCTCTGCCGGCTGCCGCTTCGTTGATTGCCTCTGCCATCAAGTCTCCATAGACGGTCAGCCCTTCGGAAAGACCCCAGGCATCTTCTTCAGTCAGAGTACTGCCTTCCGGATACAGCAGATGCAGTACGAAGGTATCCCCCTGCCGGTCTGCCGCCAAAAGCAGCGTATCGTTCGTTTCCGCACTGTCATTTCTGGCCTTCTCGAAGTCCTCTCCATATTCCATCCACCGGATCTGGGGCATCTCCATTTCCAGAACACTTCCAAAATCGAAGTTTCCCAACGCTTCTGCGTCGAATTTTTCTTCTCCTGTACGATTCACGACGAAGACCTGCTTCACCGCGGAAGAAACCTCTGCCATTCCGAGCTCTGCACGTTCCATCTCTGCCGTGCTTTCTTCCCCATCCGGCCTTTCTTCTGCTTCCTGTACCACGTTCTCCGGTTCCGGCTGTTTCTCCGTTTCTCCCCGGTCTGACCAGGCGGAACCCATCATGACGCCAGCCGGAATCAGCAGGCACAGCAGTGCCACCAGAATGGTCGTAATCAGATAGCCTTTGCGGCATACCTGTTGCCGGAACGTAAACGCAAAGATTTTGGTGAATCCTTTCAGTTCCTTCTTCATTTCACGGTTCCTCCCTTCCGGCTTCTTTTCCCGGCGCTTTCTGCCGGTATGCCGCGGCCTGTGCCCATGGCCAGTATCCTTCGGAATTTCAGCCTGCTTCCGCGGTATAGAATCAGCTGATCATATACCCTTGCCGAAAGAACCAGCAGCAGCAGAACGCAGACCAGTTCCACCAGCCAGCTGACAGCCACTGCGCCCATGCCGATATCGCCGAACACGTAGAAGGCCGGTACCGTAAATGCCGAAACCACCGGACAGATGGCCAGTACCATGGTCAGAGGACCGCCGCTGAGGCCGAAGCCGATACAGGACACCAGATATCCGGCCAGAATCGCCATCATGGCAGACATGTTGGCACTTTCGATTTCATCCATGCTGGCACAGCCCGCACCAGCCAGACCGCCCAGCAGGGAAAAGAAGCAATAGGCCAGCACCAGGGAAACCAGCGCCACCAGCAGAGCCCCGGGGCCCAGGTGGAGCAAATCCATGGAAATCCCCATGGACGCCAGCAGGCGGGAGACAAAGGAAACATCCATCAGCCTTCCGCTGATGACATAAGAGAGTCCGAAAACCCCCAGCACTGCCAGCAGCATGGTGAACATAAAGGTCATGACCGCAAGGATTTTGCCCAGAACCAGCGCCATGGGACGGACGCTGACCATCAGCGTCTCCACCAGCCGGGAAACCTTCTCTTCCACGATGGCCCGGACGATATATGTGACGGAAAACACGCAGATGATCATGGCTACGATGGAATACCCGTACTGAATGCCGTACCGGGTGTCAAAGCCCACCCGCCCGCCGTTCAGGTATTCTTCCACCGTGGAAACATCCACATAACTGCTGACTTCCCCGCCGCCGCGGCTGCCGAGGAACAGCCCTGCTACCGGAATAATCAGCGCCGCGACTGCCAGCAGAATGCCGAAAACCGTCCGATTCGACTTGCTTTTCAGAATCTGCTGCAGGGTGAATCGGTACACCAGTCCTGCACCAGTCAGTCTATTCCCCATGTCTGTCACCCACTTTTTCCACAAAAATCTCATGAAGCGACGGCTCCCGCAAATCAAAGGTGATGACTGGTACGCCGGCAGCAATCAGTGCACCCAGAAGCTGATTGGCCTGATCCTCGCCGCTGACCCGGAGCTGGTATTCGCACTCTTTTTCCGTGAGAATCTGCGCCCCGCAGGCCGCAATATACGGTGCGGCGTCTCTCTCGGTCTTCAGATGCAGGTTGACCCTGCCGTAGCTTTTCTTGATATCATTCAGATTGCCCTGCAGCACGGTGCGGGACCGGTCCAGGATCGTGATGTCGCTGCAGAACTCCTCCACCGTAGCCATCTGGTGACTGGACATGATCAGATATTTCCCCTTGTTGATCTCGTCTCGGATGATTCCCTTGAACAGGTCCGTATTGACCGGATCCAGCCCGGACAGCGGCTCATCCAGAATCAGCAGCTCCGGATCGGAAATCAGTGCGATCATAAACTGGATCTTCTGCTGGTTTCCCTTAGACAGCTGATCTGCCAGCTTCGGCTTGAAGGCACGAGCTTTTTTCCGTCGCTTCATGTTTCCTTCTTTTCCTTCTTCTTCGCCGCATTCGTCTTCCGGGTTTTCGGCCGCCCGAGCTGCGTCCGCATACAGGTATTCCTCTGCCTCCAGACGTTTCGCCCAGTAACGGATCCGCTCTTTGGCCTCTGCCTGGGGCACGCCCCGCAGTCTGGCGAAATACAGCAGCTGATCCATGAGGCTGTACTTGGGATACAGTCCCCGTTCCTCCGCCAGATAGCCCACATTGCAGGTTTCCGTCTGCAGCGGTCCGCCGTTCCACAGCACCTCTCCGCCGTCTTTTGCCAGCATGCCCAGCATCATGCGGATGGATGTGGTTTTTCCGGCTCCGTTGGTTCCCAGCAAAGCATACACGCCCGGCGCTTTCATTTCAAAGCTCAGGTCTTCCACCACGGTTTTCTCTCCGTAGGTTTTATGCAGATGTGATACGATCAGACTCATCGATTCCATTCCCCTTTCTGTAAATATCTCTTATCTCTGTTCGTCTTCCGGCGTCTGGCCATATCCGGCCGATTCCATGAGCGCCCGGCCTTCTTCTTCCGTCAGCTTCATGACGGTGCAGAGCCGTTCCACCGTCTCCCGATCCAGGATGAAGTCCGGTTCCGTGCAGAGACGGGTAAAGTCATTCTTCTTGATTCCCGTCTGAGAAAAAGTGATGGTGCCGTCGCCGATTTTTCTGTCATAGAGCCTGAAGAACAGAACTCTGAACGGTAATTTTTCCATATGTCATAACCCCCTTCTATTTCTATTCATTGATTTTTCCATGCTCCAGCCGCATAGACTCTCTGTAATATGCGGCATTCATCGTCAGCCAGATGACCGTCAGCAACACGATGGGCAGCGGACCGAAGTGGAAGACGAAGCTTCCCACCGCCAGCACCACCCAGATGGCAGAGCACAGGGTGTTTACAGTCCGAAATGCTTTATATGCCGCCTTGTAGATGGTCATCTTTTCTGCTTCGTCGCAGCTGTCCTCCCATTTTTCATGGAATTTAAAATCATAGACGCTGCCCTTCATCTTCGGATTGATCCGTTTGGTCATGTCTACCTGAAGCTGGTTCAGCCGCAGGTAACCAAAACTGCCCAGAACGAAAATCGCAGAAGAAACCGTAAACAGGATCCACCGTTCTTCCACATTCCGATCGATGAAAGCGAAGTTTATGCCGAAGAACATGAAACTGATGATCAGGCCGCAGCCGACAACAATCATGGATTTGGAAAGAAGCAGATCCACCCGATCGCAGGCCGCTTCATCCATCTCATCTTCCATCTCTTCTTCCTTTTCTTTCTCAAGGGCTTTCTCTGCCTTTCCCAGCTCCTTTTTCGCGGTCAGGTAATAACGGATTCCGGCAAGTACCGTCACAGCTTCCGTCACAATCACACCATAGGGCGAGAGGAGATACAGCAGATGGGACATGGTCTGGCTGCAGGCTTCCCCGAAGTTCTGTATGCCCTTTGTGGCGGAGAAAAATCCGATGACCCCGCCGACGACGGCGCTGACAATCAGAATCGGAATATATACCTTCAACGCTTTTCTGTTTTCTTTTTTGATTACCTCATCCTGGTTATTCATCATCTTGCCCCTCCTCATAGGAAAAAATATCCTCTACCTTTGCATCACATACTTTCGCAATCTTCAGTGCCAGCATCACCGACGGCGAATAGTCTCCCCGTTCGATCTGGCTGATGGTCTGTCTGGACACACCCACCAGCTGGCCCATTTCCGACTGATTCACATGAATTCTGGCTCGATATTCCTTCAGCCTGTTGTACAGCGGCATGCTGCCATCTCCTTTCTGCTTCCTGTTTTCACTTCTGTTTATGACAACTTTGTCTTTCATTTTGACAACAATTCTTGTCATTTTTTTATGAGCGTAGTATAGCATTGACAACGATCCTTGTCAATATCTTTTTTCGTTTTCCTGCGGGCAGGCAAAAAAAAATTGAGGCAGCCTCTGCTGCCTCGAAAAAGCCGTGACGATATATTTTGGGAAGAAATCGCAACGTGCTGCATCAGCCTTCAATCCGCCGCAGACAGCAGCGCTCCGCCAGTGCGGCACCGACCGCCGTTGCGTACTCGCCATCCTCGGGAACAATCACATGGATATCCGGATACATGGTTTTAATCATTTCGCAGATATGGCCGATTTCCGGGAAATTGGTCAGGTTTCCGATGAGGACGAAATCCTTCAGTTCCGTTCCCTGGGAGATCAGCACTGCCGTCTGACAGATGGTCTCCAGAACCATATGTACAATGCCGGCTGCCTTATCCTCGCAAGTGGCTCTGGAAGATGCCTTGCCGAAGTTGGATGCCGTAATCTCCAGATTCAGTCCCGGAAGGGGTTCGCTGGAAATGTCTCCGATGCGCAGGTCGATGTTTCCCACCCGGCCTTCTGCTGCCATTTCCTGAATCTTGTCGATATCGCTGGTATTCAGTATCATTTTCGACAGACCGATGATGGTTCCACCGCCGATGCCGATGCCGCCCAGGTGCGTCGGGATTTTATCCTTCACCCGGACAAATGATGTTCCTGTGCCCATGCTGACGACCATGAATTCTTCTGCGCCCTCGGCGAAATAGCCGCCGCCCACGCCGTTGGCCGTAAACTCATCCACTTTATAGGTCGGCAGGCCGTAAATAGGCTGGGAGACGCCGTTGCTTCCCACGCCCGTCAGATTCACCTGCTCGATATCCTTCAGTTCCAGATGATTGTCATATAAAAACTTGCCGAATGCGCCGAAAAGCGACGCGATGGCATTGTTTGCAGAGATCTGCACCGGCTGCAGCATGGTTTCTCCCTGAAACCCCGCTATTTTCGTGGTGCTCCCGCCGATGTCAATTCCAACTACAATTCCCATATCCGTTATACCGGTCCTTTCAAAGCAGTTTGTCAAATAATATACAATGTACGATTCATTGTATCATACCCGAACGGATTTGTTAAGTGTTTTTTCCTGCCCTCTGTGATTTTCCTGCCCTCTGTGAACTTTGATCACTTTTTCCTGCAGATCCAGGAAGACCTCCGTCAGCAGCGGATCGAAATCCCTGCCGCAGCCGTCCCGGATGATTTCGAAACACTCCTCCAGCGGCAGTGCATCCCGATAACATCGCTTTTCTGATACGGCATCAAACACATCCGCAATGGCCATAATTCGTGCGCAGAGAGGGATTTCTTCTCCCTTCAGTCCTTCCGGATATCCGTTGCCGTTCCACTTTTCATGATGGTATCTGGCAATCTGCCATGCCATTTCCAGGTACTGCCGATTTCCCATGCGGCTGAAGGTTTCCTGAATGATCCTGCCGCCCCGTACGGTATGCTGCTTCATCACGTCGAATTCTTCTGCCGTCAGCTTTCCGGGCTTCTGGAGAATGGCATCGGGTATGGAGATTTTACCCACGTCATGCATTGGCGCAGCCATCTGAAGATTCCGGATGTAGTCCTGGGTCAGTATTTCTTTATAATATCCTCTTCGACGCAGTTCTTCCACCAGCAGTTCCACATACTGCGTCGTTCGCTTTACATGACCGCCTGTGCTGTCATCCCGGTTTTCGATCAGTGTGGCAAATCCCATGACCATTTCATCATGATACCGTCCCAGTTCCTTCAACGCTGGATTTTCCAGATTCAGATAAGCACCCAGAAGGATGATCAGGGTACCGATGCTGGTAAGCAGCGAATCCGGCACCATCATCTGGTAGCCGGTAACCAGAACAATGACCAGAAGGCAGGTCAGTATGCTTGTCCGTTTATGGCCCTCGATGTATTTCCAGCGGCGAAAAACGATGCCGATGGTCAGTAGAATGTAGATGGCCGCCATAACATAACAGGTATACGCTGAAATTCCCATGGAATAGTTGCTGATTCTCCCGTGCCGGTACTCCAGTTCCGGCAGAAACAGAAACACCAGCAGAATATTAACTGCAAAAGGAAGAAACAGCAGCTTCCGACTTCCCCGCTGCCTGTCCATACCTTCCGTTTCGTCCAGGATGTAAAGAAACTGGATAAAGATTACAGCATCCACGCTGGACAGGAACAAACCGTGAAGAATGCGGTTCAGGGTTTCATTGACGGTGTCGAGATGATTGACGGTATAGGCCGTCAGTCCGTCCAGAAGCATACAGGCAATACCGATTGTCAGAAGTACGTCAAACAGAGACAGCGTCCATGGAAGCTGAAACCGTCTGTGCTCTTTGTAATACAAAAACACAATATATGCGATGACCAGCAGACATCCCAATTGCAATTTGATATATTCCACCTGTATTTTCCTCCTGCATGTTTCCTGCTTTTCTTCTGCTTTTTTCCTGCTATTCTATGTATCCGGCGGTGCTGCTGAGCCCTGCCGGACGGCGTATCTGCCTTCGGGCACCGGAATGGTACCCTGATTCTGCTATGACTTCGACTGTGACTTCACTTAGATCGTGACTTAGATCGTGACTTCGCAGCAGCATTCAAAATCGTTGTCGATATAGTGAGCAATGAATCTTGCCTTAAATCTTCTCTCATTACAGATGGAGTCCGGGTCACCGGACACATCCAGATTCTCCGGAAGAACGAAACGGATGCATCGAACCGTCACATCGCGGCATTCCGGCCGG
>JBJESY010000382.1:0-1530 GCA_051883035.1 Anaerovoracaceae bacterium
CTTCGGTGTCTTTATTTCCCCACAATCGAAAGGTTCATCCAGAAGAAGCATCATGGCTGCCGCTTTGGAAGCCGCAGCGGCACAGGTTCCCGTGGTATATCCGAACCGGAGCTTTTTATTGTTTTTTATGATGTAATGGGATTCAATCCCCGTCATATGCTTCATAGATTTCCAGCTTTCCTGCTTTTTCTGCTTCGTCAATCAGCACCTGTACCCGCTGATTCATTTCGCCGATTTCGGTCCCTGCGTAAATGACAGTATCACACTTTTCCATCCCTGCAAGTGCTTCCCGGAGCGTTTCCTCCGACACGCGTTGAAACGGTTTTTCGGTGATTACGCCGGCTGCAAGGATTTTGGCCAGATGGTAATCCACATCCCCCGGATACAGGATTCCGGCAAGAAACGGCCTGTCCTGCTTCTGCAGCATACGATAGACCGGAATACCCGTCCCCCCGGAGGAAATGACGAATACTTCCGGCTCCCCAACCGGTCCCGGAAGCTCCATGCTCCCGAACATGGGGTCAAAATGCCCATTGTTGATGTTGTATAAATCCCGGATATGCTTCTCCCGGAAGATCTCCTCCGGCGTACCATAGTCGAAAATCGTTTCTCCGTTGACACAGATGATCTTGTCGGATATTTTTTCCGCCAGGTCGATTTCATGGAGGGACATGATCACCGTGATGCCGTTTTCCTTGGCCATTCGGCGGAGTATGGTCAGCAGTTCCAGCTTGTACTTCACATCCAGGAAGGATGTGGGTTCGTCGAGAATGATCACGTCCGGTTCCTGACAGATAGCCCGTGCAAGAAGCACCCGCTGCCGCTGTCCGTCACTGATGGCTTTGAAATCACGGTGTCCAAGGTCCGCAGCGTGTACCACCCGCAGCGCAGCTTCCACCTTTTCCTCATCTTCCCGCGTCAGGATTCCCAGCCGGCCGGTATACGGATATCTTCCAGTGGCCACGATGTCGTGGCAGGTCATCATTTCCGCCTTGATCCGGTCCGTAAGCACAACCGCCATTTTGCTGGCCAGCGTCTTATAGGACATGCCCCGGATATCCATTGCATCCACGATGACATTGCCGCCGATGATTTCAAGCTGTCTCGTGATGCTTTTCAGGATGGTGGATTTGCCTGCCCCGTTGGGCCCGATGAGGGTAACAATTTCACCTTTCCGAATGTCTATGCAAATGTCATGTATGAGTGCCTTTCCTTTATATCCAACGGAAAGGTCTTTCATCTCGAAATATTTCTTCTCGTCCATTACAGTCTGCTGTTCTTTCTAATCATCATATAAATTACAATCGGTGCGCCAAATATGGATGTGACGGTGCTGATGCTCAGTTCCACCGGCGCAAATGCCGTTCTTGCAATCAGGTCGCAGACCATGCAGAAGACCGCACCGGTTACGAATGACCCCGGAATGACAATCAGGGGTTTGGCAGTTCCCAGGCATGCTCTGGTAATAAACGGTACTGCGATTCCGACGAAAGAAATCGGTCCGGCGAATGCGGTGACACAGGCGGAAAG
>JBJESY010000382.1:1630-6967 GCA_051883035.1 Anaerovoracaceae bacterium
CTGCGATTCCGACGAAAGAAATCGGTCCGGCGAATGCGGTGACACAGGCGGAAAGCACGCTGGACAAAAGGATGAGCAGTGCCCGGAACACCTTAATATTGACACCCATGCTCTGTGCATAATTTTCGCCCAGCTGAAATGCACCGATGGGTTTCGACATACAGAATGTGATAATGACCGTCGTCACGATTACGGTGGCCGCCACCTGCACGTTGCTCCAGTTCATGCCGGAGAAGCTTCCCAGCGACCAGTTGTGAAGATTTACGATGTCGGAATCGCTGGCAAATGTCACCACAAAATCCGTCACCGCGGAGCAGATGTTTCCGATCATGACGCCCGCAACCAGCAGGGCTGCCATGTTTCGGATTTTCTTCGAAACGAGAAGAATGAAGCCGGTTGCAATCAGCGAGCCGATGAACGCTGCGATGATCAGCGAGTAAGAGGACAGGGTCATGGATTTTGTCAGGAAAAAAATCATGACCAGAGCCACCACCATCTTTGCGCCAGATGAAATACCCAACACGAACGGACCTGCAATGGGATTCTCGAAGAAGGTCTGCAGCATGAATCCGGAGAGGGATAATGCGCCGCCCAGAAGGGCCGCCATGATCACACGGGGCAGTCGGATTTTCCAGATGATATCCATGGTGGTTTCATTGCCTTCCCGCCGGAAAATCGCATCTGCAATTTCCGAAACCGACAGGTTCACGCTGCCTGTATTGATGTTCAGCACGGTAATCACCGCAAACGCGATCAGCAGCAGTCCGAACACCATGATGTACCTGCATCGCCTTCTGAATATTTCGTTGTGGAAACTGTTGCCGTTTACTCTCTGCATTTTTTACTCCAGTTTGCTTAAGAATTCAAGATTTCCATCCTCTTCACCGGTAAATACCTTGTGGAAATCCATAATCATGTTGCTGATTACGTCTGTTCTCTGATACATGTTGCTTCCCGTGGAATAGCAGTTTCCTTCTTTCACTGCTTTGAATTCCGCGAAAATCGGATCCTTTGCAATCAGATCGTCGATGGACTTTACGGTGGCGTCGATGCTGGCATTGTAGATGATGTAGTCCGCATCCCGCGCTTTTTCATAGAAGCTTTCCATGGTCATGGATACGGAGGTCTTTCCATCCTCATCCACGATTCCCTCAAAGGCATATCTGCCGCCGGCCATGTCAATCATGGCAGGTACGTAATCTGCGGAACTCCGTACGACCGCTTTCCCATCCGTGGTGATGTAGAAAAAGGCTGCAACCTTTTCTGTGTTTTCATAGCCGGATAATTCCCGGATGACCTCCTTGCGGCTTTCAAAGAATTCGGTTGCCTGATCCAGCTTGCCGGTCAGTACGCCGTATACCTTGACCCATTCCGTTCTTCCCATGGGATTGGATTCAAAGCTGGAGCGGTCAACGAAAACGGTGATGCCCAGTTCTTCGAGCATTTCTTTCACTTCCGGCGTGTGATAGATCATGGTGGATTCCAGCGCAAGGTCGCAGCGGTTTCCAAGAATCAGCTCATAGTCCGGCTCACTGTATTTCCCCGCATAGATGATTCTTCCCTCCTGCATGGCTTTTACCGCATTGTCGATGGTCCAGGCGGATTCCCGGATGGATGTCATCGTAATAGGATCCATGGCGTCGATGGAATCAAAGAGTGCCATGACGGCTGTGGCCGCCAGATATACATTTGTAAGGGGCTGCCGGATAATCTTGATATCCGGAGCCAAGCCTTCCGGTGGTTCCTTCCCTTCTGGCACAATGAGATATTTCGCATCATCGAAAATATCCAGGAAATAGTAGCCGTCTTCATATGCATCGATGGCGAAGCCCTCTGCATAGTCAAGGGGCACAGATTCTGTAAAGTTGAGCCCTTCGATTTTATTTTTGATGCTGCTCTGTGTTTCTTCCTGGTTGCCGGTGCTGCTTCCCGCAGGGCCTGCCGCAGTACTGCCGCAGCCGGTAAAAACTATGGCTGTGATAAGGCACATTGCAATGAGAACAGCGATTGCTTTATTTTTCTTCATCGGATTTCCCCTTTTTTCTGTTTCTTCTTCTGATTGCCGCATACCCCGCAGCCAGACCTGTGGCTGCAAGTGCTGCAAGGACGATGACCCATTTCACGGTTCCCGCAGACTCGGCTTCCGGTTCCGCTGCCTTCTCATCTCCGTTTTCTTCCTCAGAAAACACCGGGGCCGTTTCATAATCATCCCAGGCGGTTTCCTGAAACAGCGTGCGGATGGTTTCATCGGACGGAATCTCCATACCAAGAAGGGCTGCATAGACCTTGATCCATTCTGCCTTTCCTTCCTCCGTTTCTTCATCCAGTGCTCTGTCTATTATAACAGGAATGCCCAGCGTAGAAAAGCGTGTTTCCAGCATTTCCAGCTGTTTTTGTGCGTTGTCCCCGGAAACAGCACGGGCCGGAAGAATGGCAATCCCTGCGCCGTTCGAAACAACGGATCTGTAATCCGGCGAAGAATAATCTTCTTCCGAAAGTACGGTCAGATCCTTTGCACCAAGCTTTTCCAGGAAAAGCGCCGTGGTTTCCGCACCGGTCCAGATGGTCTGGCCGGCCATGGAATCACCTGGTACGGAATCACCGGGTACAGAGATGAGAATCATCTCCTTGTCGGAACCTGCCGGAACTTCCGTCCCCTCCGGAACCAGAAGGTATTTTACAGTGTTGTTTTTATATAGATCCTGGGTGATCTCACTCTGGGTTTTGGCGATGGCGTTTCCTTCTTCGTCATACTCGACCGGATCCCCATCTGTGCTCTGCGTTTCTTCGTAATGGATTTTCGACCCCTGCTCCAGGCTGATTTCCAGCATCCGGATTCCGTCGTTATATTCATAGAGATTGAAGAGCGCCGCGTGGTTCACTTCCACTTCATCAGCAAAATCCAGGCCGATGATCTCGGCATCCCGGTTCTCCGGTTTCTTCGAATCCGTTTTTTCCGTCTTTTTCTCTGACGGTTTTTCTGCACCTTTGATGTAAGGGTAAATTGTATACGTCACCCAGTGCGGGCTGGACATGGCAACGGTTCGCCCTGAAATCTCATTGTTGGCATTCATCTCAACCGGAATGAGAAATCTGGAATTTCCGGTTCCGATTCTGTCAAAGGTCTGGCCGGATGCCTTTACCTTGTCATAACTCGTGCTGCTGAACTCAATTTCAGCATATGCCTGACCGTTCTTCACGGTAATCTGATTGCACTTGATGTATGCAAGTCTTCCGGTTCCTCCGGACCAACGGAAACTTTCACAGGCATACGTCCCGTCTTTCAGGGATGTACTGCTGTCGATTCGGATTGTTCCTGCCGTCGGATTGTTGGAACTCTCCTTTTCCGGTTCCGTTTCCGTCTCCGTTTCCTTCTCCGGTTTCTGTTCCGGTTTCTGTTCCGGCTCTGTTACCGGTTCTTTTTCTGTTTCGGTTTTATCTTCCGTATCCGATTTATCCGCCGTATCGGTTTTTCCGTCGTTTTCTGTAGAAGTCTCTTTTTCTTTCTCGATTTCTGCTTTTCTTTCTTCGCTGGAATAGAAAATCATTTTATGTTCATACCAGTTCCCTGATTTGACTGCATGGGCAGCTACGGTAAATTCCTGATCCAGGGCCGGAATCTCCATGGTATAAGTGTATTTTCCGTCTGCTTCCTCATACTTCACATACTCCGAAGGATCCGCTGCCATGGCTTCCTCTGCGGTCCCCAGCCGCAGGTAATCATACCCGGTTCCTGTCAGGGCAAAGGTCACTCTCATGACGCCGTTTTCCACTTTCAGCGTTACATTTTTCCTGCCTTCTTCATCCTGCACCAGATAGAACATTCTGTTATCGGTATCTGCAGGAATCACATATTCACCATCCGCAAATGCCGTTTCTGTTGCTGTTTCCTCCCCCATGTCCGAAAAAAGGTCGGTTTCAGCCAACGCGAAACCGACCTGTGAAAAAATCAGGGTGAAAAACAATATGAATGATACAGCAGCTTTCTGAATGCTTCTCATCAATTCACTCCTCTAACCATGAAATACCTACTTAATCTTTGCAGACTTCTTCGTTGTCCAGTCTGAGTAGCAGACGCCATCCGCCGTTTTCTTATAGGACCGGATTCTGAAATAGTATGTCTTCCCTTTTTTCAGACTTTTAATGGTTTTGGAAACCGTAGAAGCCTTTCCGATCTTTACCGTCTTGGCAGACTTGAAAGTGGATGAGGTCCCATACTGAATTTCATAACCGGTGACTGCCTTCTTGGTCCATTTGACAGTGGCTTTGGACGTTCCGGCAGTGACAGAAGAAAGCTTTGGTTTTGCTACAGTGATGTTCTTTGCGGCAACGACATTGCTCCAGTCGGAATATGCCTGAAGTCCGTCGATCGTGATGATGCTTCTTACCTTCAGATAGTAGGTGTCACCTTTTTCCAGATAAACCTTGGCGGATGTGGTGTTCTGTCCTTCTGCAATGGTTTCGATTGGAACAAGATCTGTAAACTCCGCATCATATGCACATGCGATTTCATATCCGGAAATATAAGGTTCCTCTGCTTTGGTCCATTTGAGGCGAAGGGTGTCGCCCTGTATGGTATAGCTGGCCTTTACCGGCTGCGGAAGCACATTGTAGAATACAATGACTCTGTCATACCATTTGGTTCCTCTTGCGGAAAGCTGAATTGGCGTATTGAGCGCCTCCACAGGTACTTCGTAGGTATACTTTCCGTCCGCGTCTTCTTTATAAGGGATAAAGGCCGCTGCGTTCGGGTTTGACGCCTCCAGGGCAGCTGCTTCTTCCGAAGATCCCATATACAGCTTGCTGTAACCATCTCCGCTGAGACGGATGGTTGCTGTGATTTTTCCATCCTTCACTACAGCCTGACAGGTACCGTTGTCCTCCGGCGTGATTTTAAACATCTTCGTGTTGGTCATCACACCAAATGTATACGCGCCGTCTTCCAGGGCCGCATCTCCTGCTGCAGCAGAAGCTGTGTCTGCGAAGGCCGTCATGCCAGTTGTAAAAATCATGGCAAAACATAATATTGTACATAAAATTCGTCTCAGGTTCTTCATTTTTCTATCTCCCGTAAAACAGTATATTCCGTAATAAGAAAGTGATTATTTCGTAGTTACCTTCTTCGCGGTGCTCCATTTGGAGTAAACCTTCTTGCCGGATGGTGTCTTTTTATAGGTTCTGACCTGAACATAATATGTCTTCTTCGAGCTCAGGTTCTTTACGGTAACGGTCGTTCCGGCCTTGGCGCTTCTTACTTTCGCAGTAGTAAGCTTGCTCTTTGATGTGGCGTATCTGTATTCATAACCGGACATTCCGCTCTTGGCGGTGATCTTCACG
>JBJESY010000383.1:0-6931 GCA_051883035.1 Anaerovoracaceae bacterium
ATCTTCCAGTTTGAATTTTTTCATGTTTCATCCTCCTCCAGACAGTTTTTCAGCAGTAGTACGCGGGCAGCAAGGATGCCGCGATGGGTATGGTCACCAAGGACAGAATGGTCGTCAGCGTAACACCTTCTGCCATCAGTTTACTGTTTCTGCCGTATTTTTCCGCCAGCACAGCAGGAATCCGACTCCCACCATAGCGAGAATCGAGAATACTTTTCCGAATATAATAATCATGATGTCGTCCTCTTCTAAGCAAAATATATTCTTCCGGCTATCGTTTTCATTTTCAGTTCCCGGTTATCTCAGGGGCTGCCGTCAGACTCTGGGTCCGGTATAACTCCGCGTATTCGCCATGCAGCGCAATCAGTTCCTGATGGGTGCCTTCTTCCCGGATCTGCCCGCCTTCGATCAGCACAATCCGGTCTGCATCCTTGATGGTCGCCAGCCGGTGTGCGATCATGATGGTGGTTCTGCCCACCGACAGCTCACTGAATGATTTTCGAATTTCTTCCTCCGTGATGCTGTCCAGTGCAGAAGTTGCCTCGTCCAGAATCAGGATGGAAGGATTCTTTAAAAAGATCCGAGCGATGGAGACCCGCTGTTTCTGCCCACCGGACAGAAGGGTTCCCCGCTCACCCACATATGTATCGAAACCTTCCGGCATAGCACAGATATCATCGTAGATCCGTGCGCGTCTGGCCGCTTCCTTCACCTCTTCAAAAGAGGCGTCCGGTCTGCCGTAACGGATGTTTTCCAGGATGGTATCCGCAAACAGGAACACATCCTGCTGCACGATACCGATGCTGCTCCGCAGAGAGCTCTTGGTCACCTGACGGATATCTTTCCCGTCGATGGAGATGCTGCCCTCTTCCACATCATAAAACCGCGGAATCAGCTGGCACAGCGTACTCTTGCCGCCGCCTGAATGACCTACCACAGCGATGCACTCACCCGGCGCAATGTCCAGGGAAACATCCCGCAGCACATCGATACCTTCCTTGTAGCCGAAGCTGACATGATCCATACAGATATGTCCCTGCACCTGTTCCAGAACCTCTGCATCCGGTGCATCCTGCACGCTTGGCTCGATGCACATGATCTCCACGAAACGGCGCAGACCTGCAAACCCGCTGATAAACAGTTCTGCGAAGTTTGCCAGCTTCCGGACCGGATTCACGAAGGAAGTGATATACATGGTAAATGTCAGTAAATCGATGTAATTGAGCCGGTCACCCATGATCAGATATCCGCCAAAGGCGATAACCGCCACCTGCAGAATGCAGATGAAGAATTCCAGCGACGCATTAAAGCGCCCCATGGCTTTATAGAATTCTTCCTTGGATCCCTTGAACTTTTCATTGGACCGGTCAAACCGCTCGTAATCCACCTGCTGATTGTCAAAGGCCTTAGATGTCTTCATGCCGGAAATCGTAGATTCGATATCTGCATTGATATCGGCCATTTTCTGTTTCACCTGTGCCGATGCCGTCATCATGGCCCGTCGGCAGAACATGATCACTGCGATAAAAATCGGAATGATGATCAGAACCACCAGTGCCAGACGCCATTCCACGCTGAACATCACAGCCAGTGCGCCTGCAATGGTCACAAAGGAAATCAGTAGATCCTCCGGTCCGTGATGAGCCAGCTCCGTAATCTCAAACAGATCTCCGGTCAGCCGGTTCATCAGTTTCCCAGTCCGGTTCTGGTCGAAAAAGTCGAATTCCAGTTCCTGATAATGCCGGTACAGATCGTTTCGGATATCTGCCTCTACCCGGATGCCGAAGGTATGCCCCAGATAGGTGATAATATAATGCAGGACTGCCCGAACGGCAAAAGCGCCGGCCGCGATGGCCATCAGCAGGAAAAATGTCGAATAAATCTTTTCCGGCAGCAGCTCATACATACAGTATCGGCTGACCAGCGGAAAAAGCACGTCGATGGCTGCAACCAGAAAGGCGCAGGACATGTCCGCCAGAAAGAGCTTCTTATGGGGTCCGAAATAGGACAGAAAGATCCGCAGAACAGGCTGATGATAATCTTTCTTCTTTTCCATTACAGATAAGCCACCGCCTCGATCTCAATGAGACCGCCTTTCGGGAGCTTGGCCACTTCCACTGCGGAACGGGATGGAAATGCCCCTTCGAAATAGGAAGCATAGACTTCGTTCATGGCTGCGAAATCCCCCATATCCTGCAGGAAACATGTGGTCTTGATGATTTTGTCAAGTCCGGATCCGGCTTCTTCCAGCACCGCCTTCAGATTGGCGAAAACCTGGTGTGTCTGCGCCTGAACGCCCCCTTCTACCAGATTGCCGGTGGCAGGATCCATGCCCAGCTGACCGGATGTGAAAACCAGATTACCGATGACATTTGCCTGTGCGTAAGGGCCGATGGCGGCAGGTGCTTTTTCTGTTGCTACTACTTTTCTCATTTTTTCCTCCCTGTATTTTACTTTGAATGATTATTATCGTATTGTTATATTTTATCACTTTGTGATTTCCAATGCCAGTGTTTTCTTTTATGCTGCCTTATGCTGCTCGTCCCAGATATACAGCCATTTTCCCCCTTTATACCGCCGCAGACAGATCAGCATCCGGACGGTCCAGTCGATGGCCATCGGGATCCAGATTCCCGCCAGGCCCACGCCAAAGACTTTGATTGCCACCACTGCCAGCGTCAGCCGGACGACCCACATGCCGATGATGGATATATAGAACGGCCACCGGGTATCCCCGCCGCCTTTCAGCACGCCGCAGATCACGTTGGCGACTGCCACGAAAGGCTCTGCGAACGCTTCAATACGAAGCATGGCTGCGCCCAGAGAGATTACCGCCGCATCCCGGATGAAGAGCCAGATCATCTGCGGAGCGAACAGGAACATAAGCACTGCACTGATGATCATGATGCCGATGCCATAGCGGATACAGATCCCGGCATAGTTCTTTGCCATCTCTTTTTCTCCGGCACCGATGGACTGTGCCACAAGGGTGGTGGCTGCCACACTGAAGCCGAAACAAGGCATGTAGCAGATGGATTCTGCGGTGGTCGCCAGCTGGTGCGCTGCCAGCACAGAGCTTCCCATGCCGGTAACCAGGGCCGTGATGACCATCTGCCCTGAGGACAGGGTCACCCGTTCAAATGCAGCAGGCAGGCCCAGACGGACGATCTGCCCCAGGATCTCATGATTCGGCTTCAGAGATCTGGCTCCCGAAACATGCACGATGCTCTTTCGGCTCAGCAGGTGGCGCAGCGTCAGCATGCCGGAGATGAAAAACGCCAGTGCCGTACCCAGCGCCGCACCGCCTACACCCATGCCGGCACCCCAGATTTTGAGAGAAAATCCGAATATCGTAACCGTTCTGGTTTCATAGATAAAGAGAAAGTTTCCGATGATGTTGACGATATTGCTGAGTATGTTATAATACATAGGCGTTCTGGTATCTCCCGCACCGCGTATGATGGCACAGCCCACAGCCAGCAGCACCTGAAACGGAAATGCTGCAGCGACGATGCGCATATACTGTTCTGCCGGTGCCAGCAGCACTTCCTCTGCACCCATCCACCGGGGCAGATTGTGTGCCAGGATCAGTTCTCCGATGAGCATCACTGCTCCGCCAAGCAGAATCATGGCAAGGATGGACTGCATAAGGATGGCCTGAGCCTGTTCCAGCTTTCTCTCTCCGATTTTCGTAGCGACCAGTACCGATGCCCCAACGCCAAGCCCCGCCATCAGTCCCTGAATCAGCCAGATGACAGAAGTATTCACGGCAATGGCAGCGGTGGCATTGACACCGACGCTGCCCACCATGGCTGCATCCACATAGGTCACCACCGTCAGCAGAAGCTGTTCCACGATGGTTGGCCAGGCAAGAGCCCAGACGATTTTATTGGGTGATTTGGTTTTGTCCAGTAAATCCAGTTCTTTCTTTTCCTTCTTCATATTCCTTTACTGCCTCTACAATCTTTGCCACCGTTTCCTCCAGCGTGTTCCCTTCCGTATCGATGCGGATATCCGCATATTCTTCGTACAGCGGCAGCCGCTCATTATACAAATCCGCGATGGTCTGGCCTTCTGCCAGGGTTACCCCCCTGGTGGCCAGGTTGGTCAGACGCCGCTGGATCTCCGGAAGAGGAACGTGCAGGTAAACTACGATACCCTTTTCTCTGAGATGGGCCATGGCCTGCGGATAATAGATGGCACTGCCTCCCGGTGCGATGACGGCGTTCTCCGCGTCAATTCCGCACAGAACCTGATTTTCAATCTTACGGAAGGCTTCGTTTCCTTCCCTGTCGATGATATCCTGCAGGCTCCGCCCTGTCACGGTCTGAATCACCAGGTCTCCGTCGATGAAGTCCTTCTGCAGGATTTTCGCCACAACGACACCGGTAGTGGACTTTCCTGCCCCGGCCATACCAATGAGTATGATGTTGCTGCGCTGTGTCCTGATTTCTTCATCCGGGCACAGTAACTCTTCTCCTGCTTCTCCCTCTGCTGCTACGCAGGTCGGTCCTGTGAGGAACAGTTTCTTTTCTCCGTCCGCTTCTTCAATATCGATGCGAAGCAGTCCGCCCGGCACGCTGACCTGTACATTCCTGCCGCTGACCAGGCCTTCCTCATAAAGAGCAGAAACCACGGATCCTGTCCCGGTTCCGCAGGCAAAAGTAAAGTCCTCAACCCCACGCTCGTAGGTCAGTTCCACCAGCTGATCTTCTCCGGTGATATCGAAGAAATTTACATTGGCACCCTTCGGAAAGGCTTCGTGAAACCGCAGCCCACGGCCCAAATCAAACAGATTCCGGCGCTTTTCCGCATCGTCCAGCCAACTGTGAGAAAGTCCCGGAATGCGAACTGCCACATGAGGTATCCCCGGATTTCCCAGTTCCACATAATCACAGTTCCATTCCTTTCCTTCTGCCAAAAGGTTAAGGTTCCGTTTCATCACCGTCACCGGATTCAGCTGGACTTTATATCGGCTGTCAGTCTGCCGCCATCCGGTCACCATACCGGCTGTGGTCTCAATATGCTGCACTTCTCCCGCAAGGCCCTTGTCATATCCGTACCGGGCGATGCAGCGCGCCCCATTGCCGCACATTTCTCCCAGACTTCCGTCTGAATTATAGAAGATCATCTTATAATCGCCGCCATTCGATGGCTCTTCCACCACCATAAAGCCGTCTGCACCGATACCGAACCTGCGGTGACAAAGTTTCCTTGCCAGTGCAGGGAAGCGTTCCTGCGGAATGGCTTCGTTTATATTATTGACAATGATGAAATCATTGCCTGCTCCGTTCATCTTGGTAAACTTCATTGCCGTCTCCTCCCTCTTTCGACTTATGACAATGTATGCAGGCATACAAGCCTACGTTCCTACTATAACGCAGATTGCTGCAGAGAATCAAGGGCTTTCAGAAGATATTTCCTTATATATTTCTTTTTTCTTTCCGGTTCCAAAAACGACCGCATGCGGACAATCGGTATCGACTGTCCGCATGTCCGGCGTTTTCCTTCTTTTATTCTACCTATCCCATGATAAACTCTCGCATCACATTGAGTTCCGTCGGTGTTTTCGCCACATAGCGAACGGTGAACTCATCCAGCTTTTCTACCTTCGGATGAACCTGGGCAGAGCGCACCTGCTGATGACGGCACAGGCACACATCCATCACCAATTCCTCCGGCAGCTGCGGAACCGGTACCTCAGTCTGCAGCGCTCTGGCAACGCCTTCCTTGATCATCTGGCAGGCATCGTCCGGATGCACATTGAATGTGGAATTGCCGCGGCAGTCCTTCACAGCCACTGTTGTGATCTGCGGCACCTCCTCCTTCGCCATACGGCAGATTTCCGCATCGCCGCTGATGAAGATCGGCGCTACACCCTGCTGTGCCGCATACAGCGTGTTCAGGGTGAACTCGGAAGCAAGCTTTCCATTGATCTTCAGCCATTTAATGAGATCGTACTCTACAGTATGGGCCAGAGGGCTTGCGTTGCTTCCTGCCGGCGCATGATAACCGATATAGATCACGCCGGCATACTTTTCATCCAGGCCGGCAAGCATGGAACCCGGATGACATGCCCAGCCGCGCATCAGCTTCACGCCTCGCGGCAGCATTCTGTGGTTGATATTTCTGGCATTATCATGACCGTCACGCACCACCACATCATGTCCTGCTTCCAGAATAGCTTCGCAGGCTGCCGCTACTTCCCGCGTCATCTGCTCACAAGCCGCTTCATAGCCATCGCCGCCCGGAACGGTCTCACACCAGTCCGTTACATCGGTAATTCCTTCAATATCTGCACTGATAAAATATGTCTTCTTCATTTGGCACCCCCGTCATTTATTCTCCGTAAATGCTGATAAAGTCCTGCAGTCCTAGCATTCTTCTTCCGCGAATACCATCCATGGTCGGTGCATGCCACAGAGAACTTATGATAGCTTCTTCCACGGCCTCCACCGCTGCTTCAAATACCATGTCTATATTTTCATCAAAGAACATTTTCGTGTCCAGAATGTTTTTCTCATTATAGTGCTTCATTCGGTTTGCGGTGGTAAAGGTAATGGCAATATCACCACTGCCGTCTCCGCAGTAGGAGCCCACTCTGCCCAGAGAAATCATGGCTCGTTTAGATACACGCTTCAGCTGACGTTCACTGAGAGGAATATCCGTCGCGATCAGCATGATGATGGAGCCCTGATCCTTCTTCGGGAACTGGTTGTATTTCGATGTATCGTAATGCTTTCCGCCGATGACCAGATTGCCCGGCGCACCGAAATTGGACATAACCAGAGCACCTATGGTGTAATCCTTTTCATCCACCTTTACGATTCTGGAAGAAGAACCGATGCCGCCTTTCAGTCCCAGGCATACCATGCCTGTGCCTCCGCCAACAGCACCCTCCTCAAAATCCACATCGGCCCGCTTCAGGGCT
>JBJESY010000384.1:0-6903 GCA_051883035.1 Anaerovoracaceae bacterium
CCTTCCGGAATATTCAGATTCAGGTCAATATGGGAAAATGGGTAATTGTATCCAAAAACAATGCCCCATCCATTCATTTTGTCATCAAACATCCCAAGATGATTCGGGCTTTTGAAGATTTCTGCAGACCGGCAGTTAAACCATAATTGGTTTTGATTATATCATTTCACCCGGCAAAATGCCGGAACGAAAGTAAAAAGCAAAAGGAGGAACTGCTTATGAAAGCAAAAAAGAAAAGAACAAGACTGTGGAGCATACTGCTCGCTCTTGTGATGGTAGTAGGCATGCTGCCAACCGTGGCACTGGCAGCGGAGTCTCAAACGGCGGACTTTACCGCCGGCGACGGAAGTGCGGCACTGGCGCTGCTTAATGCCGCAAAGACAGGAACAGAAGACAGCACATGGGACAGCAGCAACAATACCCTCACCCTCAATGGTGTGAACTTTACCACCACCGCCGCAATCGCGGTGAAGCTGCCTAAAGGCGCGAAAATCGTTCTGGCGGCAGGTACGACCAACACCATCACCGGCGGCGACTTAGCGATCGGAGTCTCATATTGGGTGGAATGCTATGGCGTTTACGCTGAGGACGGCCTGACCATCGAAGGCACCGGCAAGCTCACTGTGACCGGCGGCAATGCGACAGGTTCTCACGAAAATGCAATAAGCTACGGCATCTACGCAAAATCTGGCGAAGTGAGCATTACCGGCGGCACAGTTGAGGCCAACGGCGGCACAGTTACGGTCACTGGCAACCAGACAACTATAAGCTGCGGCATCGGAGCATCTGAGAACGTGACCATCTCCAGCGGCGTAGTTACGGCCATCGGCGGCACAGTTACGTCCACCGACGGCAATGCGACAGGCATAAGCCACGGCATCTTCTCAAAAAACGTGAGCATCTCTAGCCCCGCCATTGTCATCGCCAAAGGCGGCACGACTAATAATCAAAGCTACGGCATCTACGCGGTGGAAGGCGTGACCATCTCCGGCGCAGTTGAGGCCACCGGCGACACGGTGTCAAGCCTCTATGGCACCAGCTGCGGCATCGGAGCATCTAAGAACGTGACCATCTCCGGCACCGCCGTTGTCTCCGCCAAAGGCGGCAATGCGACAGGTGTCAGCGGCAACAGCAACGGCATCTATGCTAATGAAAACGTGACCATCTCCGGCGGCACCGTCAGCGCCACCGGCGGCACGGCGTCAAGCGGCAACAGCTACGGCATCTTCGCATTTCAGAACGTGAGCATCCAAGACACCGCCGATGTCACCGTCTATGTCACCGCCACCGGCGGCGAGGCGACAAATGGCAACAGCTACGGCATCTTTACTAATTACGGCGTGATCATTGAGAGCGGCACCGTTACCGCCACCGGCGACACGGCGACTAAGGATAGCTACGGCATCCGTGCAAGTACTGGCTTGACCATCTCCGGTGACAACACCGTTGTTACCGCCACAGGCGGCACGGCGAGTAGGAGTAAAGGCATCTTTGTAAATTCCAACTATGTAACCATTTTGAGCGGCAAAGTTAAGGCCACAGGCGGCAAGGCGACAAATGACATTAGCTTCGGCATCGATTCATCTTTTATGGCCATCAGGGGCGGCACCGTTACCGCCAAAGGCGGTGAAGCAACCAGTGCCAATGGTTATAGCTACGGTATCAGTTCTCTCTACGATATAGAAATCTACGACGGCACCGTTACCGCCGAAGGCGGCAAGGCGACAAATGGTAGCTACGGCATCGATTCAGAAAGAAACACTTATATCTCCGGCGGCACCGTAACTGCCAAAGCGGGAACCGCAAATACCGCCGGAGCTTTGAGCAAGAAACCGAAGGCACTCCCCGCCGCCTATCAGTGGCGCATCTCGGAAAGCGATGAGTATACTCAATTCTCTGATTATGCTTCTGCGTATACTTGGAGTGCGGCGGACACCTATGTAGAAATACGCGATACAGACCCTGCAGCCGCCACCACCTACACCGTCACTGTAACCAACGGTACTGCTTCCGTCGGTACTGCTTCTGTCAGCCAAGCGGCAGCGGGTACAAAAGTTACTCTGACTGCAACTGCGGCTCCTTCCGGTCAGGTGTTTGATAAGTGGGTTGTAGAAAGCGGAAATGTCACCCTTGCGGATGCAACCAGCGCAACCACAACCTTTACAATGCCTGCCGGCGATGTAAGTGTGAAAGCAACATATAAGAATGCTCCAACCACCGGCAATGTCAGCGGATATATTCCACCGGTACAAAAGCCAATCGTAAAAAATGATGATAATGAAACGACCAGTGCGGATCTGAAAGATACAACCAGCACTTCCGGCGGCAAAACGACCGCAAATGTTGACAAGGCCATCGGCCAGGAAATTGTCGATAAGGCGGTTGCCAACGAATCCAAAGAAATTGTAATCGATGCCAATGCAAAGAATGCATCTGCTGCAGCTGCCACGGTTATTGCGCAGATCAGTATTCCAAGAGATACGCTGGCAGCGATTGCAGAAAAGACGGAAGCAGATGTGACTGTGAAGAACGATGTAGCAGAAATAAAGCTTGACAATTCTGCTGCAGGTGCTGTAGCAGAGCAGGCTGCAGGTGATACAATACAGGTTATCGTAGAAAAGGTCGCCGAGAAGGAAAACAAGGTGGAATTCCAGCTGAAGGTTGTCTGCTCCGCCGGGAATGTCATCCGTGATTTCCAGGGTGGTAATGTGGCAGTAACCGTAGCGATTCCAAAGGAAATGGCGGATAAAAAAGTTGTCTGCATATATATCGATGACAACGGAAAAATGAGCAAAGTAAAGGGACAGAAGAATGAAGACGGCACCTACACCTTTACAACCGGTCACTTCTCCACTTATGTCCTGATGCCAGAGGAAGAAGCAGATGCAGCCATCGCAGCACAGCAGAAGGAAGAGACCCTTGCAAAGCTGGATTCCTATGAACTTGTAGCCCGCTCAGCGGCAGGCAAGACATCAGGCGGTAAGAAAGCAATCAAGATCAGAGTATACGACAAGAACGGATTAAGTACAGATTTCTTTGACGGCATAGAAATTTACCGTTCCACCAAGAAAAATTCCGGATATGGCAAGAAACCTGTCTTCGTAATCAAGAGTGGCAAATCATCGTATTACAACACTGCCATCAAATCAGGAACCAGATACTACTACAAAGTACGCGGCTTCGTGATGATTGACGGTCAGAAGTATTACACGGATTACTCACTCAAGGCAATCAGAACCGCAAAATAACATTTTGATGACCCATTGAAAAGGGCTGTCCCGAAGGACAGCCCTTTTCATTATAGTTAAGCCAGATTGGTATATTCAGAAATTATACAATGCCCTGTGCCATCATAGCCTGTGCAACCTTTTCGAAACCAGCGATGTTTGCGCCGGCTACCAGGTTGTAGCCCAGACCATACTTTTCGGAAGCAGCTGCAGCATTGTTGTGAATGTTCACCATGATGTTTTCCAGCTGTTCGTAAACCTGTGCAGGGGAGAATACAGTGTGACCTGCGTTCTGGCCCATTTCGATGCAGGAGCAAGCTACACCGCCAGCGTTTGCAGCCTTGGAAGGACCTACAACTACGCCGTTCTTCTGCAGGTAAGCGATTGCATCGTTGGTGGTAGGCATGTTGGAACCTTCGCAGAGGAACTTGCAGCCGTTTGCAACCATCTTTTCAGCATCTTCCATTCTGATTTCGTTCTGGGTAGCGCATGGGATGTACAGGTCAGCCTTAACGCCCCAAGGCTTTTCGCCTGGATAGAAGGTAGCGCCAGGGAACTTTTCTGCGTAAGGTGCGCAGATGTTCTTACCGGAAGCTCTCAGCTCTAACAGGTAGTCTTCCTTTTCGCCGGAAGTTACGCCATCCGGATCGTAGATGTATCCATCCGGACCGGAGATGGTAACAACCTTTGCACCCAGTTCGTTCAGCTTCTGAACGGTACCCCAGGATACGTTACCGAAACCGGATACAACAACGGTCTTGCCCTTTAATTCTTCGCCGAAGTGTTTCAGCATTTCTCTTGCGAAGAATACGATACCGTAACCGGTCGCTTCGGTTCTGCCTGCCAGGCCGCCGTAAGCCAGACCCTTACCGGTCAGAACGCCTTCATATCTGTTGGTCAGTCTCTTGTACTGTCCGAATAAGTAACCGATTTCTCTTGCGCCTACGCCCAGGTCACCGGCCGGAACGTCAGTGTGAGGACCGATATGTCTGTACAGTTCGGTCATGAAGGACTGACAGAATCTCATGATTTCGCCGTCGGACTTGCCGTTCGGATCAAAGTCAGCACCGCCCTTGCCGCCGCCGATAGGCAGTCCGGTCAGGGAGTTCTTGAAGATCTGTTCGAAACCTAAGAACTTAATGATGCCAGGGTATACATTCGGAGCGAAACGCAGACCGCCCTTGTAAGGTCCGATTGCGCTGTTGAATTCGTATCTGTAACCTCTGTTTACCTGTACTTTGCCGTTGTCGTCAACCCAAGGAACTCTGAAGCTGATGCCTCTTTCCGGTTCGATCAGTCTTTCTACCAGACCGGCTTCCACGTATTCCGGATGTGCTTCCAGAACAGGTTCGATGGAAGTTAATACTTCTTCTACGGTCTGTAAGAATTCCGGTTCGCCCGGGTTTCTCTTAGCTGCGATTTCAATGTACTTCTCAACTAATTTTGCCATTTCCCATTCTCCTTTTTGTTTCACAGTTAATTTGCTTATGGCTAGTCATCTGGCTAGTTTTTCTATCTTCAAGATAACACCTCTTTCGATGGTTGTCAACACCGTGTATACAATATTCTTGTGTTTTTTTTGGAGTACATTTTGCCTGGAGACGCTGCCGGGAAACATAAGTGTTTGCAACGGAAAACAGGCCGGAGAGATTGGATTTTGCGCAGAAAAAGGCTTGCCAAAATGCGTGATTCAGGGGTATAATAAAATGTAATGCACAGAATAAAAGGAAAGGAGAAAACCATGGATAGTGTACCGGTCGATAAACGAAGCACAACCGACGACCACATACGAAACTGTAAACTGACAACTGAAGACTATCCTGTTTTCGCCCGGATGTAGTATCGGAGTATTCTCTGCCCTGCGGTCCGGCGGCGGAAGCAGGACCTGTGAAGGGAGGAGAATCCGATGAACAAGGATATTTTGCTGCGTCACGACGAAGCGTTTGAAGAATCTCTGGAAAAGATCTTCGAATGGTTCGACGAGAAGATGTATTTTAAGATTAAGGATGAGCTGCTGAAGTATAACGAAGCGGATATCGCCGAAATGTTTGAGGAATTTCTGGAGGACGAAGATCTGAGGAGCCGGACCATCGTGGTGTACCGGCTGCTCCCGAAGGATATTTCTGTTGATGTTTTTGCTTACCTGCCGTCTGACGACCAGCTGAAGATTGTGGAAGGCATCACCGATGCCGAGCTGACCTACATCATTCAGGAACTGGACTTCGACGATAAGATTGATATTCTGGAAGAACTGCCTGCCAATCTGGTGGACAAGATTCTGGAAGCAGCGCCGAAGGCAGAACGGAAGCTGATCAACACGTTCCTCAACTACCCGGATGACTGTGCCGGCAGTATCATGACGCCGGATTACATCAGCCTGATGAAGGAGTGGACCGTACGTCAGGCGCTGGACTATATTAAAGAAGTAGGGATGGACACGGAAACCATCTATACCTGTTATGTGAAGGATGCGGGGAGAAAGCTGCTGGGCATCGTTTCCCTGCGGACGCTGGTCATCACCGATGACAACGTCAGAATCATGGATATCATGCATACGGATTATGTGTGTGTCAATGTGTATGATGACCAGGAGGAGGTTTCCGAAGACTTTAAGAAATACGGATTTCTGGCCATGCCGGTGGTGGACAAGGAGCACCGGCTGGTGGGAATCATTACCGTCGACGATATTCTGGAGGTTATCGAAGACGAGAATACAGAGGATATCGAGCGTATGGCCGGTATCATCGACCTGGAGCAGAGCGACCAGGAATATCTGGATAAGAGCGTGTGGAAGCATGCGAGAAACCGTCTGCCGTGGCTTTTGTTCATGATGTGCATGGCCATGGTGACCGGCGCCATCATCAGCAGCTTCGAGGAGATGCTCAGCACGGTGATCGTGCTGGTATCTTATATGCCGATGCTCATGGGAACCGGCGGAAACACGGGTGCACAGGCATCCACGCTGATTATCCGCGGTCTGTCGCTGGGCGAGGTGGAAATGAAGGATGCCGGCAAGGTCATCTGGAAGGAACTCCGCATCAGCTTGTGCGTGGGTCTGGCGCTCAGCGCTGTGAATTTTCTCAAAATCCTTTATATCGATCAGGAGCCGGTTACCATCGCGGCGACGGTGTGTCTGGCCATGATCTTTATCGTCATGTTCGCCAAGATGATCGGCGGCATGGTACCGCTGCTGGCGGAAAAAGCGGGGGTGGACCCGGCGCTGATGGCTAACCCGGTGATTGCGTCTTCCACGGATATGATTTCTGTACTGGTTTATTTCCTCATGGCGAAGCTGATCCTGGGGCTGTAAGTTTGGGATTGCAAATTTGGGACTGCAAATTTGAGACTGTAAATATGAAACAATGTATAATTTCGGCCGAAATGGTCCAGAATAGCATCAGAAAGCGAAAAAGGGAAATACATAAGGGCCACTGCGGACGTATCCTTCTGGTGGCCGGTTCGGAGGGCATGATGGGTGCGGCAGTCCTTTCCTGCAGGAGCGCGCTGCGAAGCGGCGGCGGTCTGGTGCAGCTGGCCGTTCCGAACGAGCTATTTCCTGTGGCCCAGGCGGCAGTTCCGGAAGCAACCTGTCGGCCGCGGAGCTTTTCTGCCGGAGACCTTGCCCGTTACGACGCCGTGGCAGCGGGCCCCGGCCTTGGTACTGACAGGGAAAGCG
>JBJESY010000385.1:0-6813 GCA_051883035.1 Anaerovoracaceae bacterium
AGGTGAAACTTTAGTATTTCTTAAGAAACAAGGGCGAAACATGCATTTCGCCCTTGACTTTTATTATTCGCAGGAGTAGAATATGTTCGTGACAATTTAACGCTTTATCGAGATAAATTATGAAAGCAGAGAAGAGGAAATGAATGTGACGGTAAAAGAGATTTTGAAAGACCTGGTGGCAATCAATACCATAAAAGATAAAGAAAACGGGAAGATGATGGACTACATTGAAGGCTTCCTGAAGCCGTACGGATACCGTATTGACCGGAGAAAAAACCCGGAGACGGGGAAAGAAGTTCTGGTTGCGGATTTTGGAAAGAAACCTGTAATGGGTTTCCTTGGTCATACAGACACCGTAGACATCACGGAGGGATGGACCACCGATCCCTTTACGCTGACGGAGGAGGACGGAAAGCTGTACGGCCTGGGCGCCTGTGACATGAAGGGCGGCATCGCGGCATCTCTCTGGGCGGCAGTGAATGCACCTCTGGAAGAAATCGAAGCAGCAGGCAAAGGGATTCGGCTGTACTATACATACGATGAAGAGATCATGTTCGGCGGCATCCGGGATCTGGTGAACGGCGGCGAGGTATTCCCGCCTCATATGATCATCGCAGAGCCTTCGGACCTGAAACCTGCCATCGGCTCCAAGGGGATACTGGAATACATCTTCACCTTCCGGGGTGTAACGACCCATTCCAGTATGCCGATCGAAGGAAAGAGTTCCAATAAAAATACAGTCCGCTTTCTGAACCGCATGATGGACTTCGAGGAAACGCTGAAAAAAGAAAACTATCCGCTGTTCAGCGTGCCCCATTCCACCATGAACATCGGCATCATCGAGGGCGGCACTGCCATCAACAAGGTACCGGCGAAAACGACAATCTATCTAGACTTCCGCATCTGCGACAGTAAAAAAGAATACCAGAAGATCCGGGACTTCGTAGACGATGCTATTGCGGATTACGACGCAGAGTATGAGATTATCAATGATGTTCCGTCGCTGTACAATCAGGGACCGCGGGTACCGTGGTATGAAGAGATGACAGGACATGCCCGCCAGGCAGGAACCGGAATTACCGAGGCATCGTTCTTCGAAAGCGACAGCATCATTCTGGGACCGGGACCGGATACGGCACATCAGTTCAATGAATATATTACGGCAGAATCACTGGAGCGCACCGCGGAGATCTATCTGGCAGCGATTCGTAAGGAATGTCTCTGAACCATGAAAAACTTTGAAAAACTTTGAAAAACAATGAAGCATACAAGCGAGGAAAAGACATGAAAGAGAACACAGAAAAGAAACAGAAAAAAACAGAAGGCGCTGTGAAAGCGCTGAATCCGATGATCATCATCCTATGTATCGTCATTTTTGCGGCACTTGCCACATACGTTCTGCCGGCAGGCTCCTTCGAACGTGTGACCGATGAAGTGTCCGGTGCGGAAGTGGTGGTACCGGATACATATACCCAGGCAGAGAAGAATCCGATCGGATTCATGGACTTCCTGATGTCCATCACCAAAGGCATGCAGAGCGCCGGATCCGTTATCTTCTTCCTTGTCATTGTCGGCGGCGTGTTTGAGATTATCCAGTGCACCGGCGCCATCAACACGGGGATCGGAAATCTGGTGAAGGTGCTGGGAAACAAGCAGATGCTGCTGATTCCAATCTGCATTGTAGTCTTCTCCATTATTTCCGCCACAGCCGCCTGCTGTGAAGAATATCTGGCATTCCTGCCGCTGATGTATGCAGCCTGCATTGCCTGCGGATTTGACTCCATCATTGCGGTGATGCTGCTGTTCGGATCCTCAGCCATTGGCTATGCAGCTGGCGTGGCCAATCCGTTTACCACGGGTATCGCTCAGGAGATTGCAGGTCTTCCGCCATTCTCCGGCATTGAACTTCGTGTGGCACTGCTGGTGGTTCTGGTGATCGTTTCCACCATCTTTGTCATGCTTTACGGGAGAAAGATCAAGAAAGACCCGACACTGAGCCCGATGTATGAAATCGACAAGGCCAATGCGCAGCCGATCGACATGAGTCAGGTGAAAGCACTGACCGGCCGTCAGATTGGCGTGCTTACTGTATTTCTGGGCGGCTTCGTGCTGATCGCAGTGCTGGTTATTACGAAAGGCTATTACATGGATGAGCTGTCCGCACTGTTCCTGATTATGGGTATCCTCAGTGCCATTATCGGAGGTGTGGGACCGAGCCGTGCTTGTGATGCTTTCATCGAAGGCACCAAAGGCATGCTGTTTGCCGGCATGATGGTTGGTCTGTGCCGTGCAGCCACCAATATCATGACCGATGCCAATGTATTTGACACCATCATCAATGCCTTCGGTTCCATTCTCGAGGGCCTGGATCAGAGAATTGCTGCATGTGGCATGTTCGTGGTGCAGGATCTGTTTAATATTCTGGTGCCGTCCGGCTCTGGCCAGGCAGCAATCACCATGCCGTTCATGGCACCGCTCAGCGATCTGCTGGGTCTCACCCGTCAGACAGCAGTCATGGCCTATCACCTGGGCGATGCGTTCACCAATGTGGTGACACCGACCAGCGGCGTGTTCATGGCCGCACTGGCAGTGTGTAAAGTGCCTTGGGGCAAGTGGGTGAAATGGATTGCGCCGCTGTGGGGCATCTGGTGTGTAATTGCCTGTGTATTCCTGGTCATCGCTGTATCCATCGGCTACGGCCCGTTCTAAAAGGCAACTCATTTTGGAATCTGATTCCTGACAAAATACATAAGCCTGGCTGTCTCTTTCAGCCGGGCTTTTTTCGTTGATGGGCTTTTTATTGACTTGCGAGCAAACAGGGGATATAATAAGGACAGATAATTTTCAGAGGAAACCGGGAGGGAGAGAATACTATGTTTCATAAAGGAGAATCGGCAGAAGACTATCTGGAGACCATACTGATTCTGAGTCAGTCCGTTCCGGCGGTCCGTTCCATCGATATCGTACGGGAAACGGGATATTCCAAGCCAAGCGTCAGCGTGGCAATGAAAAATCTGCGTCAGAAGGAATACATCGTCATGGATGAGGATGGATATATCACAATGACGGACGCAGGACGTTCCATTGCGGAGAAAACCTATGAACGCCATACGGTGCTGACCAATCTGCTGGTCTCTCTCGGCGTGCCGGAGGATACAGCGGCAGAAGACGCATGCAAGGTGGAGCATGTGATCAGTGATGAGACCTTCAATGCGCTGAAAGAACACGTGCAGAAATACGGGGATAAGGAAGATAAGAAATGAATCTGCCTACCATAATGGTTCTGGCGGCGGTGGGAATCTGTACCGCGCTGGCACTAAGGAGCATCTTCCGTAATATAAAAAGAGGGAATTACTGCAGCGGGTGCGGAAATGCCTGCGGCGGGAACTGCGGTCACTGCAGCGCAGCGGACTGCGGAAGCAGAAAAAAAGAATATGAATCCGAAACGAATACGTCCGGCCAGGAGTGATCTACCGCAGGACGTATTTTTTATATAAAATCTGTAGAATTGTCATACCGCCCAGTAGCACCGGAATGCTGCAGAGAAGGTAGAGACGGTAGCTTCCGGTCAGATCGGCCACCAGACCAGGCACTGTTGTGAATGCAAGGGATCCGGTCAGTGTGGCAATCCAGAAGTGACGCACCGCGTCTGCAGCTTTCTTTCCGGCGTAAAAGCTGTGGGCATATAGTGAAAACGTAATCGTTGTCATGGAATACCCGATGCCCATTCCGGCAGCGGAAAGAAAGGCAGCTGTTTCACTTCCGTTTCCGGCGATGTAGCCGGAGAAAAACGCAAGACAAAGGATTGCTGTAAAAACCAGGTTGGTCCGGAAAACTCCGATGCGGTCTGTCATGGCACCGTATACAAACTTGGCGATGGTCATGGCCAGACCAAAGGTGGACACAGCGGCTGCAACCGTCACGGAGTTCAGTCCTGCCGTAGTCAGGTGAACCGCAAGGCTTTCCGCATTGGGCGCAGTGATCATACCGATCAGAAAGGCCGCCGCCAGAGGCAGCTTTTCTGCATGTTGCGGCAGCAGGGAACCGGAAGGAAGTGCCGACTCATGGGACGGGCTGTCGGAAACGGCTGAACCGGAAGATGCAGGAAATGTATCCCTGGCCCCATAGGGCAGAAGGCCCAACTCAGACGGTGTATTCTGCAGCAGAAAAAACATGATAACAGCATAAATCAATACCAGCAGGCCTTCACAGGATGCCGACAGAAAAACGCCGCCGGCAGTAAGTCCTGCAGTAATCAGAGGCGGACACAGGATCGTCGCCATACCTGTACCGGCGCTGGCAAAGCCAAGCACGAAGCCCTGTTTCTCTGCAAACCAGCGGTTGATCATCATGGTAACCGGAACCATGGTACCCAGACCGTATCCCAGACCGGCAACAAAAGCACCGATATAAAATACGGTGAGAGTATGAGCGCGGGAATAAATCAGGAACGAGATGCCGATCATGGCCACAGAAAGGGACAGGCCTTTCCGCATGTTCAGCTTATCGTAATAGATGCCGCAGAGGATGGTGCCAAGCAGTGATGCCACACAACGGACGGTGGAAAGGCTGGCACCCTGCGCGCGGGTGAAGCCGTTTTCTTCGATAAATGCGTTGATGTAAATGGAAAAGGTGTTGGATGCCAGACCCATGGTGCAGAACATGGTGAGAACGCAGAGGATGCAGATCACCCAACCGTAGTGAATATGGTGCTTCATTTTCTGGTTGGCCTTTCAAATAAAAAATCTTCCTCCATTGTATCACAGGAAAATGAAGGAAGATTAGAATATATGGCCAAAAGAAGAAAAGGCACTGGCGGTTTTTGGAACAGAAGACTACAGGAAAAAGTGGTTGGCGGCTCTCCGGCTGTACATTTCCTCCAGTTCTGCCTTATGGTACAGGTATCCGGGATCATCGTAGTATTTTGCCTGCGCCGGGCATTTTTTGATGCAGGCACCGCATTTGATGCAGATGCCGGGAACCTGTGCAAAATCCGATGCGTCGATGGAACCCATGGGACAGACCGCAGCACAGATGCCGCAGGAGCCGTCTGCCGAAGAAAAAGCGAGACACTTTTCCCGATCCGTCAGAGGCTTCACCTTGCGGATGTCAATAAACATACCGTGACGGTCCCGCGGCTGGTAATAGCCGCCGTGATCTTTCTCCGCTGAGACACCGGGAACCTGGACTGGCGGAAGGATGGATTCTGCAGAATGGATTTTGTCAGCAACCTGGGCAGCGAAAGCACAGATTTCAGCGAGGTCCTCCGAATCCGGCCTTCCGGCACCCAGGGTCTGTGAAAAACTGTGTTCACAGCTGCAGGCTGCCCCGGCGATGGTGTGGAAGTCCTGTGCCTCCAGAAGATCACGCAGCTCGATCAGCGAATTGTCGAAATTCCGATTGCCGAAGGACACCACCGGTACAGCGAAGGAACCGCTTCCCTGAATGGTGTGAAGATACTTCAGCAGCAGGTTCGGCAGTCTGCCCGCATAGGTCGGGCAGCCGAAGACTACCAGATCTTCTGTGGACAGCTTCGGGAAGGAAGCGGCGGAATCAGAGTCTGTGCGTGCCTGGGGAAGGGTGAAATCGAAGCAATCTGTTTCGCAGCCCAGATTTTGCGCCATTACATCAGCGATGGCGGTGACCACCTTCTCCGTTGTGCCGGTGGGACTGAAATATACTTTATAAACACGATTGATTTTCATGGCAACCTCCGTTTCTGTTACGTTAGACTTGCAGATCCGGCAGGCGGCGGTAGATCAGGCTGGCCAGCATGCCGATGAGGATACCGCTGATGAGGCCGGAAAACAGTAAAATGCTGAAATAGGACATCATTCGTACACTTTGGACAAGCAGCGAGGCAGTGATCAGCTGTCCCAGATTGTGTGCCACACCGCCTGCCATGGAAACGCCCACCATGCTGAACCATCCGGTCCGCTGCAGCAGGTACATGACGAGAAGGCTGAGAACGCCGCCGGCAAAGGAATAGATCATGCCGAACACGCCGGAAAACAGCAGCCCGGCGATGACAATCCGGACGCAGTTGATGGTGAAAGCGTAGCGAAACCCCAGCTTGTAGATGGCCATGACGATGACCAGGTTGGCAATACCCAGTTTGATGCCGGGAACCGGCACCGGAAGAGGGATCAGCGCCTCCACATAGGAGAAGATCAGGGCCAGGGCTGCCAGCATGGCGCTGAGGGCCAGACGGCGGGTGGACAGGCCCCGATCAGGCCGACTGCGATTAGACCGATTTCGATTTTGACGGCTCTGACCAGAACTCCCGGATTTATTCGGTGCCATGGACATCACCCCCTTCTGTTTCGTCTTCCGCATCCGCTGCAGACGGGCTGCTGCCGGAAGCTGCGGTCCCTGTAATGATATCCACGCCGCTGTCATTGCCGTTTCTGCCGGTGATTTCAATGACTACCTTATTTGGAAGGCAGACAATGGTGTCTTTCGTCTGGGAGATGGCACCGCTTTCCACACAGATTTGATTTCTGCAATCGGAAAAGGTCATTGAAACCTGACCGTCTTTTATGGTAATATCATTGTGGTGTCCGTTTTCCTGCACCACCTGGATGGTCTGATCCTGAGACAGCGGATAGGTGCCGTACAGCTTGCCGTCCACGGTTACCACGGCTTTTTCTCCGGCAGAGTTTCCAGCCAGAGACCACCAGCTGACCGCAAGGCCAAAGGCAAGGATCAGGAAAAATAAAAGGATATCGGCTTTTTTTATCATAAACACTCCTGTAAATCAGGCAGACTCCCGGGCCTGCCTGCAATATTTCGACACGAAAGGATCATAGATTA